>JAGNOB010000014.1 GCA_017990305.1 Leucobacter sp. | reverse complement strand
GCCCCCATCACTCCGACGGTGCCGGACTCGAGGCCCTTCTTACTGATTCCGGATACGGAATCCAGCGTTCGGGTTGCCGGATCGGCGTCGCCGAGGTCGTATTTACTCATCGCGTTGTATCGTCCTCCATCGGATGTCAGCGGTCCAAACCTTCGTGGGGCGGCCACCGTGTTCTGCGGAAGATTGTAATCCGAGACGAACGATATGCCCTAATTACTCATCGAATAAGCACGAAATTAGTTGCGCTTCAGTGAAATTGCTTGCCGAATCGCACTTCGCGCTCGTTTTCGGTCGCCTGCAGCGTCATAGACGAGACCGAGTCTCATGAACGCCTGCCAGCTCGCCGGGCTATTCTCCGCTGCCGCCTTGTAGCGCGGGAACACCGCGTCGGCCTGCTCACGGAGAACGCTCCGGTCGGGGACCTCCAGCGAGACCAACTCTTCCGGGTGCAGGCCGGCCTCACCGAGTTCGTCGACCAACTGCGTCGATCGGAACCCGAATACGATCTCGCGCACGAGCGCCCAGGCACCCAGCAGCGGCAGGATAACCAGTGCAACCCCCATCACTATCGCGATGGGTTCGGTCGAGCTCAGGAGGGCGACGGCTCGCACTCCGGCAAACAGGAAGTACAGTACGAGCAGCAGACTCATGACAGCGACGCCGATGATCGCCCTGACTCGCGCGCTCACGCGAGCTTCCCGACGCCCAGTACGCGGTCAAGACCGACGGTGAGGCCAGTCGCGGTCCGAAGCGCGTCAAGCCCGGCCCGAATGCCCGCGACATACGCTTCATTCGAGTACGTATCGTGGTGGATGCTCAGCATCTCCCCTGGCCCACCGAAACGAACCTCCTGCAGCGCAACGGTTCCGTTGAGCCGCAGGCTGTGAACGGGGATCCCCGCAATGAGCTCGCCGCGAGCAGGTTGCTCAGTGAAGGGCGAGACGACGGGCGCTGCGCCAGCGGCTTCTCGGGCGGCAGCAATGAGCTCCGCCGTGCGGACAGCAGTACCAGAAGGCGAGTCCACCTTGGCCGGATGGTGGGTCTCGATCACTTCGATCGAGGAGAAGTAGGGCGCCGCGAGCTGCGCGAGTGCGGTGCCAAGCACGGAACCAAGCGAGAAATTCGGCACGACGATGACCGCGGCGCCCCCAACCGAGTCGACCGTCTGTTGAAGGCCCGCCAGCCGATCGGCCGACCAACCACTCGTCCCCACAAGCACTCGCTGCCCACGACGGATCGCACGCTCGACGATGGCAGGCGAGGCATCTGGGGTGGTCACGTCGACAAGGATGTCGGCATCAGCGCCATCTTCCGGCTGGCTGCGGCTGGTGAGCCGTGCGGCGAGCTCAAAGTCGTCGGATTCCTCGATCACGTCGCATATCAGCGCTCCGAGTCGCCCTGTTGATCCGGCTACCGCCACGCGTATGCTGCTTGCACTCATGTTCCGAGTCTACCGGCGCTGTCTGCGGTAGCCTCGAAGGTATGACTGCTGCCCAGCGCCCCAAGGCGACGCTCCGCACTCTCGACGAGATCAAGACGTATCTCGCGGAGTCTCCGCAACCGATCTTCTACCTCAGCCGTAGCGCGACAAACCTCCTCGGAGTCGACCGCGCGGTGGCCGGGTTCCGGTACATCACGCTGAGCGATAGCTGGGACGGGTCGAACCCCAAGTGTTTCTCTCCGAGCGATGTGCCACGTCTGGAGCCGCGCGGCAATGTGAACGTCGTCAACTGGCTGCTCAAGAACGAGCAGGTGCAGGCACACATCCGCAAGCACACTCCCGCTGGCTACACGCCACAGATCGCGATCGCGATGTTCGATGAAGAGTCCGAGCGACTCTGCGCGGAGCTGGGTTACGAGCTCATCATGCCCTCGCTGAAGCTTCGTCAGCGTCTCGATTCGAAGATCGTCACAACGCAGCTTGGCAACGAGGCCGGCACATTCAGCGTTCCGAACATTCTTACCACCGTGACCGGCTGGGAGGATCTTCGTGCGCAGGCGGAAGCCGAGGGGCTTGGTGAGAACCTCGTTATTCAGCTGCCTTACGGTGACTCGGGCCGGACCACCTACTTTGTGTCGTCGCGCGCGGACTTCGACAAGATCGCCAGCGAGATTTCCGGCACCGGATCGGCCGCTCCAACCATCAAGGTGATGCGATACATCAACCATCAGCCGCTTGCGACAGAGGCAATCATCACCAGCGCTGGGACCGTTGTTGGCCCTGTCCTGCGCGAGATCACTGGGCACCCCGAGCTCACTCGGTACAAGGGCGGCTGGGCTGGCAGCGAAATGTATCCGTCCCTCGTCAGCGATGAGACAAGGGCCCTTGTCTCGAGTGTGGTGCAGCGTTTCTGCGACAGGCTCGGGCAGGAGGGCTACCGCGGCATCCTCGAGGTCAGCACGCTCCTCGACACGGACACCGGCGAGGTCTACCTCGGCGAGCTGAATCCCCGGATTAGCGGTTCCTCCTCACACTCGAACCTGCAGGGACTCTCGACGGCTCCTGGATCGAACGAAACGCATCCAGCACTTCCGCTGTTCGCGTTCCACGTGCTCGAGTACTCTGGCGCAGATTTCACGCTCGACCTCGACGCGATTCATGCGGAGAGCAGCGCGGCGGTTGCTGGGCAGACGTGGAGCACCCTCGTGATTCAGCACCAGCGCCCCGTCACCGAGCGCACTACGGTTGCGCCGCGTACCGGACGGTACCGAGTTGGAACGGGCGGCTCGCTCGAATTCCTCTCGCCAGACATCGATTGGCAGGAGATCACCGAGCCCAATGAGGCGTTCTGGTTCCGCAGTAGCGGGCCTGGCGAGATCGTGTCGACGGGCGTTGACATCGGCATGCTCATCACTCGTCGGCGCTCGCAGGAGGAGCACTACGCGCTCACCGAGGGGACAAAGCAGCTCATCCCGTCGATCCTTGGGAAGTACTCGGGCAAGCGAGTGCCAACGATCCAGCGCTACTGGCGCGCGGGGCTGCGCCGCCTGCGCGGCGAATAGGTCAGCACTATTGCGGTGAGGGCGACCTCGCAGGCGCGGCGTAGCAGTTAGCCATCAGGCTCGCTGCTACGCCGCGGCTGTTTATAGGCTCGTCTTCGCAGTGTCCCCAACCGCGACAACCGTGAGTGGCGCCTCCGCGAAGTGCGTTGCCACGGACTTGATCTCATCTGCGGTCACAGCCGCGAACCGTTCGAGCGACGTGTCAAGGTCGTAGAGCTCCCCCGCGCCAAGCTCGGCTCGCGCGAGTCGGCCCATGCGGGTCTCGGTGTCTTCGAGCGCGAGCGCGGACGAACCGGCGATCTGTCCAAGCGAACGCTCGAACTCTTCCTCGGTGATGCCCTCGGCGGCGATTCGCGCCAGCTCCTGCTTGCTGAGCTCAATGACCTGTGCGGTTTTCTCGGGGGCGCTGCCTGCGTAGATGCCAAACAGACCCGCGTCGGAGTAACTGGCTCCGAATGAGTACGTTGTGTAGGCGAGGCCACGCTTTTCCCTGATCTCTTGGAAGAGGCGGCTCGACATCCCTCCGCCCAGCACCGAGTTCATCATGCCAAACGCAAAACGACGCGGATCGCCGGCCACGAAGCCGGGTGCGCCCATAAGCAAATTGATCTGCTCGCTCGGGCGCTCCACCTTCACGGTCTTCGCCTCGCCCGCAAACGCCGGCTGCGTGGCCTGCAAGGCCCGCTCGCGCCGCTCGGGGGTACGGGTGACGTCGGTGTGCCAGCGCTCCTCGTGTGAGGCGTTGAGCGCGTCAAGCACAAGCTCGACGAGCCTGTCGTGATCCACGGCCCCCGCTGCGGCCACGACGAGCGTGGAAGGATCGTACCTGGCGCGGTAGTGATGGTCGACAGCGTCGCGATTCGCAGCGCGGATCGCCTCCGGCGTACCACCGATCGGCCGCCCGAGAGGATGACCACTGAGCACCTCCTCGAAGAACCGCTCGCTCGCGACATCGCCAAGATCGTCTGCTGCCATGGCGAGCTCTTCAAGGATGACGCCGCGCTCAGTCTCGAACTCTTCTGGGTCGAGCACCGAGTTTGTCACCATGTCAGCAAGCGACCCGACAGCCTGCTCGAAGTCGGCATCGCGCACCTTCGCGTAATAGCAGGTGTACTCCTTCGCGGTGAGCGCATTGTGTTCCGCGCCGATCCTGTCGAACGCGGTTGCGATCTCGTACGCGTCATTGGACGGAGTTCCCTTGAAGAGCAGGTGCTCAAGGAAGTGTGTCGAACCGAGGCTTCCAGGTTCGTCGTTCCGCTCTGCCTGCTCGTCGCGGGATCCAACCCCAACCCAAAATCCAACCGTAGCCGAGCGTGCGGCGGGCATGTACTCGGTGAGGATCCGAAGCCCACTCGGGTGGATTGTTCGACGGATTGTCCCGCCGCCTAACTCAACGGAAAGTTCAGGCAGATCGAGAGGAAACAGAATGGGTTCGCGCATCCCACCAGACTAGCCCGCCGGGCCGAGAATACGCGCCCGCGCCACCACAGTGACACACTGACTCTAGGAACCTCTTCTAGCGAGGGTCGACAGGCTCGCCATCTTCGGCACCAGCCCGCTTCGCCGCATCGACGAGCCGGAGCATCGATTGGTGGATTGCGACAAGCTCTTCGAGGCTCATGCCGAGACGACGGGCCATCTCCCCCGGTACCTCGATCGCGCGGTCGCGGAGTGCCTCACCAGCTTCGGTGAGCGTGATCTCAAGGCGACGCTCATCACTCGCGCTCCGAACGCGGGTAACAAAGCCTTCTCGCTCGAGTCGCTTCACAAGCGGCGACAGCGTTGAGGGTTCCTGACTCAGCAGGTGGGCGAGCTCATTGAGCGAGAGCTGGTGGTGCTCCCACAGAGCAAGCATGACCAAATATTGGGGGTGGGTGATGCCGAGCGGATCGAGCACAGGCTTATATGCGCCAATCACACTTCGCGACGCGACAGAGAGCGCAAAGCACACCTGACGTTCCAGTAGCAGCGGGTCAACATCATTCACCCTCTCATTCTCGCGCATTTTCCCCACTTCACCTATACTTACTTCGTACATGATTCATTCGTGCCCTAAACATTAGCGAGGTAAGTTATGTCTCTCGGCGAATCAACCACCGAGACTGCAGCCCCCGAACGGCTCTTCGAGCCGAGCCCCACGCCGCGCATGCCTGCTTCGGAGATTGCGTTCATCATCCTCGCGATGGTGCTCGTCTTCGGCGGCTTCTACATGATGGCGCTGGCGTTCAGCGTCCCCGAGTGGGCATTTTGGCTCTTCGGCGGCGGCATCATTGTCGACGCAATCGGATTCTGGGTTGCTTTCGGTCTGATCCCCAGCCGCGAAAAGTAGACCGCCTCCCCGCGCGCTACGCCGCAGCCCAGACAACAGAAAGCGCCCGCCGCCCCCTCTCGGGAGGCCGCGGGCGCTTTCCTATCAGCTCAGCGACTAGTCAGCATCGCTAGACGACCCCAGCAACTCGCGGACCCGGGAAGACACCCGATGGAACTCAGGAGTGTCCATGGTCTCCCCGTAGTCGCGCAGGCCAGGAAGCGCGACCCGGTGCTCCTCAACGATAGTGCCCGGACGAGAACTCATCACTACGACCCGGCTCGCCAAATAGACCGCCTCTGCAACGGAGTGCGTGACCAGCAGCACCGTCGCACCGGTCTCTTGCCAGATGCGGTTGAGCTCAACGTTCATCTTCTCCCGAGTCAACGCATCGAGAGCGCCGAACGGTTCATCCATGAGCAGCACTTTGGGCTCGTGAAGCAGCGCACGGCAGAGCGACACACGCTGCTGCATTCCACCCGATAGCTCGTGCGGCATTGCCTTCTCGAACCCTGCAAGGCCCGTCATCTCGATCAGCTCGTCAGCCTTTCGCTGAGCACGCTTCATGTCCATCCCGCGCATTTCAGCCTGCAGGAGTATGTTGCCGCGCACGTTTCGCCAGTCAAGCAAGGCCGCCCGCTGAAACACGTAGCCGATGTCTTGACGCGGCGCCGTCACGAGATCCCCGTTCAGTCGCACCGTGCCGCGACTCGGCGTAGTGAGTCCAGCTACAGCCTTCAGCAGCGTGGACTTCCCGCATCCCGAGGGGCCTGCAATGGCGAGGAACTCCCCCGCTTGAACGAGAAGATCGATGCCCTGCAGTGCGGGAACCTGCCCGCGCTTTGACTCAAAGGTGATCGCCATATCTTCAATCGCCACGACGGCCTGCGCACCATTGGACTCGATCATTGCACCCTCTACTTTCTCAGCGGCCTGTAATTCCATGAGATCACTTAGCGGGTGCGAATGATGCGTCAAAGTACTTCTCAACGTCCCCGCCCTCCGCGATAAGCCCGGCACCGGAGAGCACCTCGATTGTTCCAACCCAGTCAGCTTCCGCGTTCGTTCCAGGCGCCTTGCCCTCTGTTTCGGGCGTCGTGAGGAGCTTGATCGTCTCGTTCCACTGATCGAGCAGCACTGCCTCAGACGGCATCTGGGGGTCCTTACCAACCATCGACTTCACCGCCTCCTCCGGAGCCTCGGCTGCAGCCGCGAATGCCGCGGAGGTCGCTGCAACCATCGCGGTGACGAGCTCAGGGTCACCATCGATCGTTCCCTGCGGAGCGATAAGACCGTTGCTGAAGAAGTTCAACCCCGCGTCGGAGTAGCGCAGGTACTTCACTTCTTTTCCACTCTTGTCAGCAATTGTCGGCCCTTGATCGTGAGCGAACCCGATCAAGCCGTCAACTTTGCCTGCCAGCATTGCGGCGACCTTGCCGGCCGGATCTAGGTTCTGTTGCTGAACATCACCTTCTGCGAGGCCCACAGCGTCGAGGTACATCGGGAAGGCTGTGGTGGGCGCGTCTCCAGCGGACACCGCGATTGTCTTGCCGACGAGATCCTCAGGCGACGCGATACCTGAGTCCGCAAAGACCTGCACGGCGGATGGCGTTGTTTGCAGAAAGACGCCGACGCTCTTGATGCCGACACCCTTATCAATGTTGGCCAGCACCGCGGGTGTGTCAGCCCACCCAAAATCAACCTGCTTCTGCCCCACCGCCTGCGCAGTCTTCGTGGATCCCTGCCCGGCTTGGATCGTCAGATCGATACCGTACTCCTCAAAGATGCCCTGCTCCACTCCGTAGTAGAACGGCGCGTGCTCTCCATAGGGGTACCAGTTGAGCATAAGGTCGACACTCACAACCTTTTCCGCACCAGCGGAGGGAGCCTCATCCGAAGGCGCCTGGCCGCCGGAGCAGCCCGACAGGGCGAGCGCGGCCGTGCCCGCGAGACCAATTGCAACGAGCAGCTTACGTGACTTGAACATTTGTGAACCTCTAGTTTCTTTCATCGTTGAAGGAGTAGATCTACATTCGGACTGTGTTTGATCGCAGGCCACGCTTCGAGGCATGCCACGGGATCAACAGCCGCTCGGCGAGTTGAATCAGCAGGAATAACACGATTCCCATGAGCGACATGATGATGAGCGCGGCAAAGAGCATCGCGGTATCCAGGTTGCCGTTTGCTTGAAGAATGACATACCCCAGGCCCTCGTTTGCTCCGACAAACTCACCGACGACGGCGCCGGTAACTGCGAGTGTCGCTGCGACTTTGAGACCCGACAGGAGCTCCGGGAGCGCCGCGGGCAGCCGAACCTTCACAAAGGTCCGCACCTTTCCCGCACCCATCGTTGACGTGAGCTGCAGGATCTCAGGGTCCACGGAGCGCAGCCCGGCAAGGCCCGAGATCACCACCGGGAAGAAGGCCATGAGCACCGCAACGAGAATCTTGGGGCTGGCTCCGAACCCAAGCCACACAACGAAGAGTGGCGCCACGGCGATCTTCGGGATGACCTGCGCAAAGAGGATGACGGGATACAGCGTCTTCTCGAGCCCCTGGGAGTAGACCATCAGCACGGCGACGAGCACACCGACGACGACTGCGATGGCGAAACCGACGATGGTTTCATAGGTTGTCACCCAAGTGTGGAGCGCGATGTAATCAATGTTGCCAGCGAACGCCAGCCACGTATCCTTGGGCGAAGGGATAATGTAGGGCGCGACCCACTTCAGCTCGGTGACGACCCACCAGATCACGAGTACCGCGGCGACGAACACGATAGGGTGCCAGCTGCGAAGCCACCACCTCGCCAACGCCGATCGAGCTTCAGGGGCCTGCGCGAGCGCAATTGCTTCAGTGGGCGAGACCATTGTTGGAGTTGACATAGCATCCTCGACATCTTCGTTGAGTAGTTGGGAAAGCGCATTCCCGCATGTAATTAATAGCGTCTCACAGCCAATACCGCTTGTCAACGAGCGTGGCGCACACCGACAACTTTGTCTGGCTCGCACATACGAAAACGCCCACCGCTCCCTATCGGGAAGCGGTGGGCGCTTTCTCTGGGAGAACTACTCTGCGTCAGCCTCAGCCGAAGCTTCAGCAGCAGCCTCTTCGAGTACGGGCTCGAGCGAGAGCTTGCCGCGATCGTCGGTCTTCGTGATCTTCACGAGGATCTTCTGACCCACCGAGAGGACCTCGTCGACCGAGTCGATGCGCTTGCCACCGACGAGCTTGCGCACCTCGGAGATGTGCAGCAGGCCGTCCTTGCCGGGGAGCAGCGAGATGAAGGCACCGAATGCGGCGTTCTTCACGACAGTACCGAGGTACTGCTCGCCAACCTCGGGGTTCTGCGGGTTCGCAATTGCGTTGACCTGCAGGCGGGCAGCCTCGGCCGAGGGGCCGTCAACTGCGCCGATGTAGACAGTGCCGTCGTCATCGATCGAGATGTCGGCGCCGGTCTCGTCCTGGATACCGTTGATCGTCTTGCCCTTGGGCCCGATGAGCTCACCGATCTTGTCGACCGGGATCTGCACGCTGATGACGCGCGGCGCGGTGGGCGCCATCTCGTCGGGCGTGTCGATTGCCTGATCCATGACGTCGAGGATCGCGGTGCGAGCCTCCTTCGCCTGCGCGAGTGCGCCAACGAGAACGTCAGTCGGGATGCCGTCGAGCTTGGTGTCGAGCTGCAGCGCGGTGATGAAGTCCGAGGTACCTGCGACCTTGAAGTCCATGTCGCCGAGCGCGTCCTCGGCACCGAGGATATCGGTGAGGGTCGCGTACTGCGTCTCGCCGTTCACGGTGTCGGAGACGAGGCCCATTGCGATGCCCGCAACTGCTGCGCGAAGCGGCACACCGGCGTTGAGCAGCGACAGCGTCGAAGCGCAGACCGAGCCCATCGACGTCGAGCCGTTCGAGCTGAGGGCTTCCGAGACCTGGCGGATCGCGTACGGGAACTCGTCACGTGCGGGGAGCACAGGCACGAGTGCGCGCTCGGCGAGGAAGCCGTGCCCGATCTCGCGACGCTTCGGGCTGCCAACGCGGCCGGTCTCACCGGTCGAGTAGGGCGGGAAGTTGTAGTGGTGCATGTAGCGCTTGCTTGTCACGGGTGACAGCGAGTCGATCTGCTGCTCCATCTTCAGCATGTTCAGCGTGGTGACACCCATGATCTGGGTCTCGCCGCGCTGGAAGATGGCCGAGCCGTGCACGCGCGGGATGACCTGCACCTCGGCGTCGAGTGCACGAATGTCGCGCAGCCCACGGCCGTCGATACGAGCACCCTCGGTGAGGATCCGGCCGCGAACGACCTTCTTCGTGACTGCCTTGTAGGCGCCCGAAACCTGACCGTCGGCCTCTGCGGGCAGCTCGCCTGCGGCGACCTTGGCCGCGACGGCCTCCTTCACGCTTGCCTTGAGCGCGTCGTCAGCGTTCTGACGCTCGACCTTGTCGGCGATCTGGTAGATCTTCGAGAGCTCGGTCTCTGCGAGAGCCGCAACGACCTCGTAGACCTCGTCGGCGAACGGCAGGAATACGGGGTACTCCTGCACCTCCTTAGCCGACTGCTTCGCGAGCTCTTCCTGAGCCTTCACGAGCTGCTTCAGGAAGGGCTTCGCAGCGTCAAGACCCTGCGCGACGATTGCCTCGTCGGGGCGCGTTGCGCCAGCCTTGATGAGGTTCCACGAATCCTCGGTAGCCTCAGCCTCAACCATCATGATGGCGACGTCTTCGGTTCCGTCAGCCTTCGTAACAACGCGGCCTGCGACCATGAGGTCGAAGACTGCGTCCTTCAGCTGCTCGACGGTCGGGAACGCAACCCACTGGTCGCCGATGAGTGCGAGGCGCACGCCACCGATCGGACCGGAGAAGGGCAGACCCGAGATCTGGGTCGACATCGACGCCGCGTTGATCGCGAGCGCGTCGTAGAACTCGCCCGGAGCGATCGAGAGCACGGTTACAACGATCTGTACCTCGTTGCGGAGACCGTCGACGAACGACGGGCGCAGCGGGCGGTCGATGAGACGGCAGACGAGGATCGCCTCGGTCGAGGGGCGTCCCTCACGGCGGAAGAACGAGCCGGGGATCTTGCCGGCGGCGTACGAGCGCTCTTCAACGTCGACGGTGAGCGGGAAGAAGTCGAAGTGATCCTTCGGCTGCTTCGATGCGCTCGTGGCTGAGAGGAGCATCGTCTCCTCGTCGAGGTACGCAGCGACGGCACCCTGTGCCTGCTGCGCGAGGCGGCCAGCCTCAAAACGAATGGTGCGCTTACCGAACTTACCGTTGTCGAGTACGGCCTCGGCAAACTTGATTTCAGGACCCTCCACGGGAACTCCTTACATACGTGAGCGCGCGGGGGCAGTCCGGAAGCGCTATCGCGCTGGCGCTGTGCGGCCCGGAGCTGATGTTCAGTAGACGACCACCCTGGCTTACGAAGTTCAGAGGGATCCACCACCGAAGACCAGCCCACCCACCGACGGGCTCGGTTCATCTTTGATGCGGGCAAAACGCCCACAGGATCAGGATAGCATCGGCCCCCGAGAAACGCGCGGGAGACGGATGAACGTCTCTGCGTGTCTGTCGGGGGCCGAAAGAGGACTTCAGCGAAGCGGCGGGTTAGACCTCAACCGCGATTGCGTGAATCGACTCCGCGCCGATGGAGTCAGCGAGTGTCTCGACGAGCGACTCTGGCAGGGGCGAATCGATGGTGAGCACCGACAGCGCCATGCCTCGCTTCTCATCACGTGCGATCTGCATGCTGGCGATGTTGATGCCGGCGTCGCCGAGCAGTCCACCGAACGCTGCGACAATGCCGGGGCGGTCCGTGTAGCTCAGTACGAGGAGGTGTTCAGTGAGGGGAAGCTCAACTTCGTAGCCGTTGACCTCAATGAGCTTCTCGATCTGCTTCGGCCCGGTGAGCGTTCCCGAGACAGACAGCTGCGTGCCGTCGGTGAGCGAGCCGCGAATCGTGATGATGTTGCGGAAGCCCTCTGCGACAGCGTCGGCCGAGAACCGCACCTCGACGTTGCGCTGCTCCGCGATCAGCGGCGCATTCACGTAGGAAACGGGGTCTGAGACGATCTTCGCGAAAACACCCTTGAGGGCAGCGAGGCGGAGAGCCTCGACGCGGTGCTCAGCGAGCTCACCGTGCACCTCGATATCGATCGATGCGAGCGGGCCATTCGCAAGCCCCGCGAAGACCTGTCCGAGCTTCTCGGTGAGCGGCAGCCCCGGGCGCACGTACTCGTCGATGCCCGAGCCTGCGACGTTCACCGCGTCGGGTACGAGATCGCCAGCGAGAGCAAGTCGCACCGACTTCGCCACTGCGACGCCGGCCTTCTCCTGCGCCTCTGCGGTCGAAGCCCCGAGGTGAGGCGTGACGTTGACGTTCGGCAGGCCGGTGAGCGAGTTGTCGGCCGGGGGCTCCTGCACGAAGACGTCGAGCGCGGCTCCTGCGATTTCGCCCGCAGTGAGCGCTTCGGCGAGCGCTGCCTCGTCGATGAGGCCGCCGCGTGCGACGTTCACGACGTACGCGGTCGACTTCATCGCCTTGAGCTGTTCTGCCCCAATCATGCCGAGCGTCTCGGGTGTACGTGGCATGTGGATCGTGAGGAAGTCGGCGCGCTCGATGAGCTCGTCAAGTGTCACGAGCTGCACGCCCAGCTGCTGGGCGCGTGGTGCGGTGACGTACGGGTCGAACGCGATGAGGTCAACGCCGAATGGGCGCAGGCGCTCGGCGACGAGCGCACCAATACGGCCGAGGCCGATGATGCCGATCGTCTTCTCGTAGAGCTCGGTGCCGGTGTACGAGGAGCGCTTCCACTCCCCCGCCGAGAGCGAGCCATGCGCGCGAGGCAGGTGGCGCGCGAGGCCAAGAATATGGGCCACGGTGAGTTCCGCGGCACTAATGATGTTCGAGGTGGGCGCGTTGACGACCATCACGCCGGCCTGAGTGGCCGCCTTGATGTCGACGTTGTCGAGCCCGACGCCAGCACGGGCGATCACCTTCAAGTTGGGCGACCAGGCGATCGCCTCGCTGTCGAGCTGCGTAGCCGATCGCACAAGCACGGCGTCGGCGGTTTCAAGCGCCGATCGGAGCGCTGCGCGGTCGGTGCCGTCGACGTTACGAACGTCGAAATCAGGCCCGAGTGCGGCGATAGTGGCGGACGAAAGTTCTTCGGCGATCAGCACGACCGGCTTTGTCACGAGTGGTTCCTTCGACGTAGAGAAGCATCACAGTTGCTGCGCACGGGGCGCAGGTCTCCAGTCTAACTGCCATGAGAACCTTCTCTTTGCACACGGCTGCATACGAGAGGTTTCGAAGTGGTCTCGTTACGAAATGAGGTGCATTATCTCGAGCTGAACGGCAGCGCTCACGCAGAGACCGGTCGCGAGCAGGAGCACACGCATCCACGCGCTCTTGC
>JAGNOB010000278.1 GCA_017990305.1 Leucobacter sp. | reverse complement strand
GCGTATTGGTTGTGGCGCTCGGTGGCGGCCTCTCGTACGCTGGGGTCCGTGCGCTTATCGACCCCTTAGAAGGGGCGAGTGGATCTCTCGAGGAGGTCAGCGGTATTTCTGGTGCTGCCCAGAGCACGCTGATCAACTCCATGAGTGTGTCGATCTGGCCCACGATCACGGTCGTTGTCGGTGCCTTGCTTGCGATTGCCGGGCTGCTCGTGCTCTTGTTTAGTCCGCGCTGGAAGGTAGCCGGGCGCAAGTACGAGACTGGCGGAGCGGCACGTCCGCGCGGCGCGACTGCCCCCACCGATGACCGCATCTCCGAGTGGGATGCGCTCTCAGACGGCGGCGATCCAACGGACGACGACGATCGCTGATCGCTGAACCGGCCGAAAACGGCCCGGTAGGCCGTACGCTAGTACAAGCAGGTCGCGAAAACGACACGGCGTGAGCCGCGCCACGCGCCCTGCATTCGCTGAATGCTGGGAATTCCCGGTAAGATTGAGATGTCCGAATGTGCACATCTGCCAGAGGAGATACATGAGTAACCAGCACGGAGACCCCGGTCACGGCGATTCGCCCGCGGCATGGACGGCAGTGGTGGTGATGCTCATTGGCATTGCGGCCGGAACCGTATTCTTCTTCCTTCAGATGCCGACACTCGTATGGGTGTGCGTCGGCGTCGTCGCTCTCGGCCTGATCCTTGGCGCGATCCTCGCGAAGGCAGGCTACGGCGTTAAAGGCCCCCGTTTCACCCCGAAGTCACACGACTAACGGTGCTTGACAAGCTCCTCCAGGGTTCGCTCGAGGACGCGAAGTCCCGCAGGCAGATCCGGCCGCTCTCCGTCGTTGAGGCGGAGGCGCTGGCGCGCCCGGCCGCGCTTGATGCTCTCGAGTATCTTGCGCCCGCCGATCACATGCGCGTGATTGCCGAGGTGAAGCGCGCGAGCCCGTCTCGCGGGGATCTCGCTGAGATTCCCGAACCGCAGGCGCTCGCCAGCCAGTACGAGGCTGGCGGCGCAAGCGTTGTGAGCGTGCTGACCGAGGAGCGTCGCTTCAAGGGATCGCTCGCCGACCTTGAAGCAGTGCGCAAGGCCGTCAGTATTCCGGTGCTCCGTAAGGAGTTCATCGGTGAGGAATACCAGATCCTCGAGGCACGCGCCGCTGGCGCTGACCTCGTGCTGCTCATCGTCGCCGCGCTCCCGCAGGCGACGCTTGAGCGGCTCTACCGCTTCACCCTCGAGCTAGGGATGACGCCACTTGTTGAGGCGCACTCGGCTGACGAGGTAGCCCGGTCGGTCGACCTCGGCTCGCAGCTCATCGGTGTGAATGCCCGTGACCTGTCGACGTTTGAGCTTGATCGTGAGCTGTTCGGACGCGTAGCCGATCAGATTCCTGCCGGAGTAATCCGCGTCGCGGAGTCAGCGGTGCTCGGCATCGACGACGTCGTGCGCTACCGCGAAGCCGGTGCCGACGCTATCCTCGTTGGCGAAGCGCTCGTGACGAACGATCCGATCGCGACGTTGGCTTCGTTCCTGAGCGTGTAACTCTCTAACTCTCCGTCTCCTTTGAAAGGCGAGCATGTCAGATCAGACTTCAGTGACGAGTCTCCGAGATCAGCACGGGCCGTTTTTCGGCGAGTTCGGTGGTCGGTACATGCCGGAGTCGCTCATCGCAGCGATCGACGAGCTGTCTGACGCCTACGCTGTAGCGAAGGCTGACCCCGAGTTCCAGGCCGAGTTGCTCGACCTCCTGCGTGACTACGCTGGCCGGCCATCGCCGATCACCGAGGTTCCGCGCTTCGCCGAGCATGCGGGTGGCGCACGCGTCTTTCTCAAGCGGGAAGATCTCAACCACACCGGTTCGCACAAGATCAATAACGTGCTCGGCCAGGCGCTGCTGACGAAGCGGCTGGGCAAGACTCGCGTCATCGCAGAAACTGGCGCGGGGCAACATGGCGTCGCCACCGCGACCGCTGCTGCGCTGCTCGGGCTCGAGTGTGTTGTGTACATGGGCGAGGTCGATACGAAGCGGCAGGCATTGAACGTCGCCAGGATGCGCCTGCTCGGTGCCGAGGTGGTTCCCGTAACCACGGGCTCCCGTACCCTCAAGGACGCGATCAACGAGGCATACCGCGATTGGGTTGCGACCGTCGAGAACACGAACTATATCTTCGGCACTGCGGCGGGACCGCACCCGTTCCCCGCGATGGTCCGCGACTTCCAGAAGGTTATCTCCGAGGAGGCACGCGAACAGCTCCTTGTGAAGAATGGGCGTCTGCCCGATGCGGTCGTCGCGTGCGTTGGCGGCGGATCGAACGCGATCGGCATGTTTGACGCCTTCCTCGACGATGCGTCGGTGCGGTTGTTCGGGGTGGAGGCTGCCGGTGACGGTGTCGACACCGACCGGCACGCTGCCTCGATCGAGCGTGGCAAGCCGGGCATGCTTCATGGCGCACGCACCTACGTGCTGCAGGATGAGGATGGACAGACCATCGAGTCCCACTCGATCTCGGCCGGACTCGACTACCCCGGCGTAGGCCCTGAGCATTCCTGGCTAGCCGACATCGGCCGGGCTGAGTACATTCCCGCGACCGACGACGAGGCCATGCAGGCGCTCAGGCTGCTCAGCCAGACCGAGGGCATCATTCCCGCGATCGAATCCGCCCACGCACTCGCTGGCGCCATCCGCATCGGCAAGGAGCTTGGCCCCGACGCGATCATCGCCGTCAGTCTCTCCGGACGCGGCGACAAGGACATGGCGACCGCGGGTCGGTACTTCGGACTGTTTGACGGAACCGACCTTGACTCCGAAGGGATCACCGAATGAGCTCGTCGCGTGTTGAAGCCGCGATCCTCGCCGCGAAATCAGAGCGCAAGGGTGCCCTCATCGGCTATCTTCCCGTGGCGTTTCCCGACCTTGACACGAGTGTCGATGCCGCTATTGCGATGGCGCAAGCTGGCGCCGACGTCATCGAGTTCGGGGTTCCATACTCCGACCCTGTGATGGACGGACTCGTCATTCAGGAAGCAACGCAGACCGCGCTCAAGGCCGGCTTTAAGCTTCCGCAGCTTTTTGAAGCGATCAGCCGAGTCACCGCAGTCGTCGATGCACCCGTGCTCGTGATGACCTACTGGAACCCCGTCGTACAATACGGCGTCGAGCGGTTTGCCCGCGATCTCGCGGCAGCTGGGGGAGCCGGGCTCATCACGCCTGACATCACCCCCGACGCCGCGGCAGAGTGGATTGAGGTCAGCGGGCGCTTGGGGCTCGATCGCGTGTTCCTTGCAGCGCCGACCTCGAGCGATGAGCGCCTTCGGATGATCTCCGAGAGCAGCACGGGCTTCATCTACACGGTTTCCACGATGGGAATCACGGGAGAACGCTCCGAACTGGATGCGGCAGCGCGCGTGCTCACCAGCCGCATCCGTGAGGCCGGCAGCAACCTTGCGTGCGTCGGTATCGGGATCTCGAACGCCGAGCAGGTCGCCACCACGCTCGAGTACGCGGACGGCGCGATCGTCGGAACGGTGTTCGTTCGAGCGCTCCGCGAGGGCGGTGTGCAGCGACTTGCCGAGGTGGTTCGCGAGATCGCCGTAGGCACCAGCAGATAGGATTGTCTCTGGTGCCGCGGGAAACCGGGGCAAGAGACATGAATTCGGCGGTTCGGGAAGCTGGCAGTGTGTATCGCCAGTGATCCTCGTTCCCCGGGCACAGCCCGTGTGGACGCAGCCGCCAGTGAACAGATTCGCCCGCGAAAGAGGAGCCAATGATTCTCCCGCTCAGTATCCCGAGCCCCAGCTTCCAGTTCTTTCAGATTGGTCCGCTGACGATCCACCTGTACGCCCTGTGGATCATCCT
>JAGNOB010000277.1 GCA_017990305.1 Leucobacter sp. | reverse complement strand
GGGGCTGGCGTTGAGGGCATGTGGGTGTCGACGTTCCACTCGGCGTGCGTACGAATTCTGCGGCGCGAGGCCGAGCGTTTTGGCTACGTTTCAGGTTTCACGATCTACGACTCTGCCGATTCGCGTGCGCTACTGAAGCGCATTATCAAGGAGCTTGACGCTGACACGTACGGTTTTACGCCGGCGAACTCGAGTGCGAAGATCTCGAAGCTCAAGAACGAGCTCACCGACGCGAAAGACTACGCGTCGACTGCGAACGTGAGCGACCCCAGGGAGCGTATCTTCGCTGAGATCTTCACAATGTACGAGCAGGAGCTGAAGCGGGCAAACGCTTTCGACTTCGACGACCTCATCGGGCAGACGGTGCAGCTGTTCCGTTCACACCCAGACGTCGCAGCAATCTATCAGCGTCGTTTTCGGCACATCCTTGTCGACGAGTACCAGGACACGAACCACGCCCAGTACTCGCTCATCCGCGAGCTCACAAAGAATGTCGAGCCAGAACAGGTCGAGCGCCTCGTTCCGCCCGTGCGGCAGAGCGAGTTGGACGGGCTCGGGCGGATCCCCGGTGCGAGTCTCACGGTCGTCGGCGACTCTGACCAGTCGATCTATGCGTTCCGCGGTGCTGACATCCGCAACATCGTCGAGTTCGACCGAGACTTCGGTGGTGCAGAGGTCGTCAAGCTCGAGCAAAACTACCGTTCGACGCAGAACATATTGAGCGCCGCCAACGCGGTCATCGGGAACAACTTCGACAGGCAAGACAAGAAACTCTGGACGAGCGAGGGCGACGGCGAAAAGATCGTCGGCTTTACCGGCTACTCGCAGCACGACGAGGCGCGCTTCGTCGCGGAGGAAATCGAGGATCTGCACCGCGACGGCATGGCATACGGCGATATCGCCGTGTTCTACCGCACGAACTCGCAGACGCGTGCGCTTGAGGAGCTGCTCATCCGATCCGCGATCCCGTATCGCGTGCTTGGCGGCACGAAGTTCTACGACCGCGCCGAGATCAAGGACGCGATGGCGTACCTGACGACTATCGCGAACCCCTTCGACCCGATCGCATGGTCACGCATGCTTGGCACACCAAAGCGTGGCGTCGGACCTATGGCGGAGGCGCACCTCGCGAACTTCCAAGAGTCCGAGGGCGTGACGTTCCACGAGGCGATGCAGCGTGCGCAAGAAATCCCGGCACTCGGCCCGAAGATCCGCACCACGGTCGTCGAACTCGCCGACATGCTCAACCGTGCGACCCAGATGGCGCTTGGAGGCGGGGCCACCGACGTACTGCCGCCGGCAGAGCAACCGGCAGACGTAACAGGCGAGCCGGATGGCGGAGTCCCGGATAGCGGAGTCCCGGACGGCGCAGATTCCGGAGCCCCGGACTCCGGAGACGCCGGCGACTCGCAGAAGAAGCCTGCTCCGGTTGCCGACGTGCTCAAGCTTGTGCTCGACTCGACCGAGATGATCGAAAAGTTGCGCGCGAAGCGTGATCCGCAGGACGACGCGCGCGCAGAGAACCTCGAGGAGCTCCTTGCGGTGGCGCGCGAGTTCGATGCGCAGCAGCCAGGCGCAGGCCTGCTCGCGTTCCTTACTGAGGTGAGCCTTGTGGCTGCGGCCGACGATCTCGACGACCAGAGCGGCACGGTGTCGCTGATGACGTTGCATACTGCGAAGGGCCTTGAGTATCCCGCGGTCTTCATCACGGGGGTCGAAGAGGGCCTGATTCCACACCAGATGTCGATTGACGAGCTCGGTGGCATCAACGAGGAGCGCCGGCTCATGTACGTCGGCATCACGCGTGCCCGAGAGAAGCTCTTCATCACGCTCGCCTCTACGCGTGCAACCTTTGGAGATATCGCGGTTGCGATGCCGTCGAGGTTCCTGCAGGAGATCCCGGAGAGCCTCATCGAGTGGCGGCAGTCTCCCGGTGAAGTTACGGGGCGCGGTGGCACAGCTTCGCGCGCGCTCAACGCTGGCCGAGCCCCGGGTGCTGGTGGATCTACCCAGGCATCGTGGTCGCGCAACCGTGATTCCCAGGTGACTTTCGGTTCGGGCGGTGGCAGTTCCGCTGCCGTCTCTGAGCCGGCAAGTGGGAACATGCAATCGGCGCTCGACAAGTGGCGTGAGCGCAAGCGGCTCGCCAAGGAGGCCCAAGCAGCCGGCGGAGGCTTCCCCAACACCATTGTTGGCAGCATCCGCGACAACGGCGACCTTGAGCTCGCGCTCGGCGATAGGATCCGCCACGACGAGTACGGCGAGGGGCGCGTGAACGCCGTCACCGGCGCGGGATCAAAGCGCGTCGCGCACGTCACGTTCGACACAGTGGGGGAGCGGAAGCTGCTCGTGAAGCTCGCTCCGATCGAGAAACTCAGCGAGTAACTGCAGCCACACCTGTTGGTCTTCCCAGACGGCTGGTAGCCCGGTCGGATTCTTGTGACATAGCGGTGTTAGACTGACAAACGGTCGACATTTCTCTCGACATCGAGACATTTTTGCCTCGGGTAACCCAACATCCCAAGCAGAAGGACAGTACGTGGATCTGTACGAGTACCAGGCACGCGATCTTTTCGAACGATACGGGGTGCCGGTTCTCCCCGGCATCGTCGCTGACACACCCGAGGAGGTGCGTGCAGCAGCTGAGAAGCTTGGCGGCGTCGTTGTCGTTAAGGCTCAGGTAAAGGTCGGAGGCCGCGGCAAGGCTGGCGGCGTCAAGGTCGCCAAGAACCCCGAAGAGGCGTTCGAAGCAGCGAAGTCGATTCTCGGCCTCGACATCAAGGGCCACATTGTCAATCGCGTCATGGTGGCCGCGGGCGCAGACATCAAGGAGGAGTACTACTTCTCCGTGCTGCTCGACCGTGCAAACCGCTCCTACCTCTCGCTGTGCAGCGTTGAGGGCGGCATGGAAATCGAGGTGCTCGCTGTCGAGAAGCCTGAGGCTCTCGCGCGAATCGAGATCGATCCGATCTCAGGCATCGACGCGGCAAAGGCTGAGGAAATCGCCCGAGCTGCTCGCTTCCCCGAGGAGCTCATTGGCAAGGTCGTTCCGGTCTTCCAGAAGCTCTATGAGGTCTACGTCGGCGAGGACGCAACTCTCGTCGAGGTGAACCCGCTCGTGCTGACCGGTGAGGGTGACATCGTTGCGCTCGATGGCAAGGTCTCGCTCGACGAGAACGCTGACTTCCGCCAGCCGGGTCATGCAGAGCTCGAGGACAAGGCAGCAGAGGATCCCCTCGAGGCTAAGGCCAAGGAGCAGGATCTCAACTACGTGAAGCTCGACGGTGAGGTGGGTGTCATCGGTAACGGTGCCGGCCTCGTTATGTCCACGCTCGACGTCGTTGCGTACGCTGGCGAGAACCACGGCAACGTGAAGCCCGCCAACTTCCTTGATATCGGCGGCGGCGCATCGGCTGAGGTCATGGCCGCTGGCCTTGACGTCATCCTTGGTGACCCGCAGGTAAAGTCCGTCTTCGTGAACGTCTTCGGCGGCATCACCGCGTGTGACGCTGTTGCGAACGGCATCGTTGGCGCACTCGAGAAGCTCGGCGACGCAGCGAACAAGCCGCTCGTTGTGCGCCTCGACGGCAACAACGTCGAAGAGGGGCGTCGCATCCTCAACGAGGCGAACCACCCGCTCGTGACCCAGGCCGCCACGATGGACGAGGGCGCCGACAAGGCCGCCGAGCTCGCCAACGCACGCTAACCGCCCCTGGAACTCAAAGGAAATATAGAACTATGTCGATCTTCCTGAACAAGGATTCCAAGGTCATCGTCCAGGGCATCACCGGTGGCGAAGGCACGAAGCACACTGCCCGTATGCTCGCAGCTGGCACCCAGGTCGTCGGTGGCGTCAAC
>JAGNOB010000276.1 GCA_017990305.1 Leucobacter sp. | reverse complement strand
CTAGAGGTCGCATGGGTGTCTGCCGAGGTCCGCGGCGCATAGATGCCGGTGCGGAAGAAGTCGTCGAGCACATTGTTCTCGTTCGCGGCGAGCACGAGGCGGCGGATCGGCGCCCCCATCTCGCGGGCGTAGTGCCCTGCGAGAATGTTGCCGAAGTTACCCGAGGGAACCGTGATCGAGATCTTGAAGCTCGTGCGTTCTTCCGCGGTGAGCGCGTCACTCGCCCGCAGCCATGCCCAGAAGTAGTAGACGACCTGCGCCGAGATGCGACCGAGGTTGATCGAGTTCACCGCGCCGACGCTGTACTCGCGCTTGAAGTCGAGGTCGCCAGCGATGCTCTTGACAAGGTTCTGGCAGTCATCGAAGACCCCCGCGACGGCGATGTTGTGAATGTTCGCGTCGTCGAGCGAGTACATCTGCGCGCGCTGGAAGTCGCTCATGCGCCCCTGCGGCGACAGCATGAACACGGAGACGCCTTCCTTACCGCGAAGCGCGTACTCGGCGGCAGACCCCGTATCTCCAGAGGTCGCGCCGACAATGTTCAGGGTGCGACCGGTCTTGCGCAGCACATATTCGAGCGACTGCCCGAGGAACTGCATCGCCATGTCCTTGAACGCGAGCGTCGGGCCCTCGGAGAGCCCGAGGAGCGCAATGGACTCGCTGATCGGCGTGACGGGAACGATGCCTGGCGAGAAGCTCTCCTCGCGGTAGGCGCGCTCACACATCGCCGAAAGCTCAGGCCCAGGGATGTCGGTCGCGAAGAAGCTGAGGATCTCGGTCGCAAGCTCCGCGTAGCTCAGGGAACGCCAGGTCTCTATCCGATCGAGCGAAATCTCGGGCATGGTTTCGGGAACCGCGAGCCCCCCGTCAGTGGCAAGGCCTTCAAGTAGGGTTGCGCTGAACGGGGCAGGGGTCATCCCGCCACGGGTCGAGATGAATTCCACCGGTGCTCCTTCACTGCACGTCGCCACGGTACGGCGCTGCGTCTGGGTCTACCCAGTCTAGCTAGCGCGAATCTCGTGCAGTGCACATACCTAGGGAGCGGCGGCAGAATCACCTACGGCGTAGGGCACAATGCAAGCGCCTCACCCACGACTGCCTGCAGCCCAAGGTTGGCCTCGGTGATCTCGGTGATCGCTTCTTCGCCGCCGAGCATCGCCGTGCTAATGAGGGCGACCTGTCGCGAGTATTCGGTTGCTATCGGGGCAGCTTCCGGGTTTCCTACCTTCGTGAACTCAGCCTGAGCGTCGTCAACGATACTCGCGAGGATCGACTCGAGCATGACAGTGTCCTTGAGATCCACGGCCGAGCCCCGCTCAGAGTGGATCGCCGAGCCGCTTCGTAGGAGGTCGCAGGCTTCCTCGAGGCTCTGCCCAGGGTCTCCCGAAGCGACCGGCATCGGGAAGACTGACTCAGCTTCGCCTGAGTTCGCTGGCGCCGTTGGCTTGGCCGAGCTGCCCTCAGTGTTCGCGTCAGAGGCTGGCGAGCACCCGATGAGCGCAATCACGACCGCTCCAAGGACTACTCCCCCCAGCAGCCGACGAGGGGCTCGCATTGCAGAGCGCGGGCGCCCTGACGGGGGTGACTTGGGGGCGGGGTTCATGAGAGTAGGCACCCATGGAGAATAACAGCCGTAGTTCATTTACGCCACACTGAATGCTGGTTGGCGCACCCCCGTTCGAGCACGCGCCACGCGCGGCTCACCAGGAAACGGGGAGAGCCTTACCTTCCTCATAGCCGGCGGCCGACTGGAGCCCAACCCTGGCGTTGCGCGAGAACTCCTGCAGCGTCGCGGCCCCCGCGTACGTGAACGACGAGCGCACTCCCGAGGTAATCATGTCCACGAGGTCTTCAACGCCCGGCCGTTGTGGGTCGAGGTAAATCTTTGACGACGAGATCCCCTCAGCAAACAGCTCTTTGCGCGCGCGTTCGAAGGCGTCGAGCTGCGCGAACCGCCCCTTAACTGCCTTTGTCGAGGCCATTCCCCACGACTCTTTGTACTGCTTGCCGTCACGGTCTGCCTGCAGCTCACCGGGCGACTCGGCTGTGCCGGCAAACCAAGACCCGATCATCACCGAGCCCGCTCCCGCGGCGAGGGCGAGCGCTACGTCGCGCGGGTAGCGCACTCCCCCGTCTGCCCACACGTGCGCGCCGAGCTCGCGGGCGGCCTCGGCCGTCTCCAGCACCGCCGAGAACTGCGGGCGCCCCACCGCGGTCATCATGCGCGTCGTGCACATCGCGCCCGGTCCCACGCCGACCTTGAGGATCGTCGCGCCGGCGTTCACGAGATCATGAACACCGTCGTGAGTCACGATATTGCCTGCGACGATCGGCAGACCGAGCGCGAGCGCGGAGATGTCGCGGAGCGCACGGAGCATGCTTTCCTGGTGTCCGTGCGCGGTGTCGACCACGAGCACGTCGGCCCCGGCAGCCGCGAGCACACGCGCTTTCCCTGCGGCGTCGCCATTGATACCGACGGCGACCGCGACGGCGAGCCGTCCGTCGGAGTCAAGCGCGGGTCGATAGATCGATGCCCGGAGGGCCGAGCGACGCGACAGCGTCCCGCGCACTGCGCCGGCTGCGGCGATGACCACGGTTTCACCCCCGGCATGCCCGAGGAGGGAGTCGACCGCGTCGAACAGCGCACGCGGATCGTGGGCGGCCGCTCCGAGTTCACCGAGGTCGAGGACGGGAGGTGCATCAGTCACGAGGTCCCCGAGCCGCGCATCGTGTGGGACGATTGCGAGGCGAGCGGCCGAGAGCACGCCACGCACGTCGGAAAGAGCGAGCTCGCTACCCTGTGCGCTAGAGCCAGAATCGCGACCACGCGTGGCGACGAGGACGCCCTGGCCGGCGGCAACGGGCACCAGCCGCAGCGCGTCGGCGGCTGTCTGTTCTGGGTCGAGCACGATGGGGGTGTCGAAGGCGACAGGCTGCGCTTTCACCCACTGGATCGCGTTCACGAGCGAGTCCTCGCTCATGTCCTGCGGCAACACGCCGAGCCCGCCGCGCCGCGCAAGCACGGCCGCGAGCCGCGGCCCGGTAACCGAGTTCATGTTTGCCGAGACCAGCGGGATTGTTGCCGGGGTGCCGTCCGTAGGCGCGAGGTCCACCGCGAGACGGCTCGACACAGCCGACCTGCGCGGAACAAGAAACACGTCGGAGTAGGTGAGATCGAGGGCGGGCTGGGCGCCAATGAATTCCATGCCCTCAGGCTACAGCTCCACTCTTTCGGTGCCCACAGGCTCGCGTATCGCGTCTGGAGGCAATACATTTAGTGACGAGGCATCGCTCACCGTCCACTCAGACAACTCGTGCAATACACAAAGGGGAAGCACATGTTTAAAGGCTTTAAGGAGTTCCTGCTCCGCGGCAACGTCATCGACCTCGCTGTAGCGGTCGTCATCGGTGCGGCATTCAACGCTGTCGTCGAGAAAGTCGTGAACTCGCTCATCACGCCACTCATCGGCATGTTCTTCAAAGCAGACTCCCTCGACACCGCGCTGCTCGTCGACCTGCCCCGCGGCGGCACGATCGCATTCGGCGCACTCATCGGCGCGATCATCAACTTCCTCATCGTCGCGGCTGTCGTCTACTTCGTCTTCATCGTCCCGATGAACGAACTTCGCAAGCGCACGATGCCCGTCGTCGAGGAGGCCACAGGCGAGACCGAGCAGGAGCTGCTCGCGGAGATCCGCGACCTCCTCAAGTCGCAGAACGGCGCGGCATCGCCCGCCGCCGCGCTCGCAACGCCGCCCACTTCGGCTTCGTCCGCGGGCTCAGCAGCGCACGCCGATACGCCGCCTGCCAACTAGCGGCACACAGCACGCAGCAGAGGGGGCGGTGGCGGATCCAAGAT
>JAGNOB010000275.1 GCA_017990305.1 Leucobacter sp. | reverse complement strand
GCACCGCAGCCTCAAGATCAGCCGGGGTCTTAACAGCAACAGCGGGAACTCCCTTGAGGCCGCGCTTGGCGATCCCAGTGAGCGCGCCAGCAGGGGTCAGCTCGATGAGTCCGGTGATGCCGGCGCCAGTGAACGACTCCATGCACGCGTCCCAACGGACCGGGCTTGCGATCTGCGAGACCAGCGAGTCTCGGAAGCTGGCGCCAGAGGTCACGAGCTTGCCGTCTGCGTTGCTCCACAGCTTGCGCGTCGGGTCGTTCACCTCGGTCGCGGCTGCAGCCTCAGCGAGCACGGGGACTGCGGAGCCCATGTAGCTCGTGTGGAACGCGCCAGCAACCTGTAGCTGGATGACACGTGCGCCTCGAGGTGCGCTCTCCGCGAGGGCTGAAAGCCCGGCGAGCGAGCCCGCAGCGACAATCTGGCCGCCACCGTTGCGGTTCGCAGCTGTAAGGCCCGCGGCCTCGATCGCCGCAAGCACGTCTGACTCGACGCCGCCGACGACCGCTGACATACCGGTCTGCTCTGCCGCTGCAGCTTCGGCCATTGCCCGGCCACGGACGCCCACGAGGCGCATCGCGTCGGTCTCACTCAGCACACCTGCGGCGGCCGCCGCGGCGAACTCACCAACCGAGTGCCCAGCGACGCCCACAGAAGTGAGGTCGGCGTGCGCGGCAAGCGCGCGCCAGGAGAGCAGGGAAGCAGCAACGATCAGCGGTTGCGCGATCTCGGTGGCGCGGATCGTGTCGGCGTCGCTCTCCGTTCCGTGCCGGAGTAGGTCGACGCCGGAAGCCTCCGACGCAGCCTCGAGGAAAGCGCGGGAGTCCGCGTCCTCGATCCATTCGGAGAGGAAACCGGGGGTTTGGGAGCCCTGACCCGGGCAGGCGATAACAATCACGTCATTTAGTTTCTCAGATGACGAGGCATCTGTCTGCATATAGTCGACGATAAATGCGAAGAATCATTGTAGGAACCTGCTAGGAAGTGCGTTTGGGTGGGCGTCGACCACCCTGCTGAGCGATGGAACCGGCGATGAGCGCCGACTGGAGGATGAGGGATTCCCTCGCGCCCGTGGCATTCCAACCGATGACCTCGGACACTTTCTTCAGGCGGTAGCGCACCGTGTTCGGGTGTACAAAGAGCTCACGCGCCGTCGCCTCAAGCGAGCGGCCGTTGTCGAGGTAGCACCAGAGCGTCTCCATCAGCTCCGCGGAGTGCGTGAGGAGCGGCTCGTAGATCTGCTCGATGAGGGTGCGCCGCGCGAGACCGTCGCCTGCGAGCGCGCGCTCCGGCAGCAGGTCATCAGCGAGTACGGGCCTCGGTGCGTGCCGCCAAGCGCGGGCAACAGCGACACCCGCGAGTGCAGCCCGGGCGCTCTTCGACGCTTCAATGAGGTTATCGACGGTCGGTCCGAGCACCAGCGGTCCATCAGCGAAACCGTCGGAAAGCCGCCCGGCGATTTCGAGGAATGTCCGTGGCTGGTCCTCCGGATTCGGAGCGGGACTGCCGTCAGGAGCCGGCGGCGCCATCCGCCCAAGCACGAGCACGAGGCGGGTGCCTTGGAGGCCTATGAGCACATCTGCGCCAGCATGACGGGCGGTACGGCGCAGCTGATCTACGTCGACGGAGCGCTCGGCGCTGCCAACGAGAACCGCGGCCTCTCCGTCGCCGTGCCACCCGAGGGCCGCGATCCTGCTCGGCAGCTCGTCATCGGACTCACCGGTCAAGATTGAATCGACTACAAGCGCTTCGAGCCGGGCATCCCAGAGCCCGCGAGCCTCAGCCTGACGTGCGTACACGTCGGCCGCGGCAAAGGCCACATCGCGTGAGTAGTGGAGGATAGCCTCGCGGAGCGAGTGGCTCCGCGGGGCGACCCGCTCCTCGACGACAGTGACCACGACGCGGATGAGCTGCAGGGTTTCCTGCAGGCTGATCGAACGGAGCAGCTCGCGCGGAGCGGAGCTGAATACGTCGGAGGCGATCCAGGGAGTCGCGGCGGGATCCTCGTACCACTGGATGAACGAGCTGATACCGGTCTGCGCGACCAGACCGACCGCCGATCGGCGGCTCGGTGGCATGTTCCCGTACCAGGGGAGCGTGTCCTCGAGCCGCGTCACGGTCAGCGTTGCCAGCTCGCCCGAGATGGTGCGAAGCCAGGCCAATTCCTGCGCTTTATTAGTAGTCATACGACGGCTCGCTAGGCGTCCCCGCCCGCGCCGCCGGTCGTTCCGGCGTTGACGTCATCCAAGCGGTACCGCGCTGCTGCCTCGACAGCTACGCTCGCGTCGATCTTGCCCTCGACGGCGAGGCGCTGGAGCACCTTCACCACGAGTGACTCGCGGTCGATCTTGAAGAAGCGTCGTGCCGCTGCGCGGGTATCGGAGAAGCCGAAGCCGTTCGCGCCGAGCACCGAGAAGTCACCCGGAACGTAGGGGCGGATCTGCTCGGGCACCTCGGGTGTCCAGTCGCTCACTGCAACCTTCGGGCCCTCCGCCCCTGCGAGCTTGTCGGTGAGGTATGCGGTGCGCTGCTCGCCACCGAAGTTGTTGAAGTTGTGCTGGTCAGCGGCCAGGCCGTCGCGCTGCAGCTCCGACCAGCTCGTGACGCTCCAGACGTCAGCGGCAACGCCCCAGTCGTTCGCGAGAATCTCCTGCGCCTCGATGGCCCACGGCACGGCAACGCCCGATGCGAGGATCTGCGCGCGGTGGGTGCCGCCCTTTGCCTCGCTCACGCGGTGCAGACCGCGCACGATGCCCTCGACGTCGACGCCCTCAGGCTCGGCCGGGTGGATCATCGGCTCGTTGTACACCGTGAGGTAGTACATGACGTTCGGATCCTCGTGCTCGCCGCCGTACATCCGCTCGATGCCGGAGCGCATGATGTGCCCGATCTCGTAGCCGTACGCGGGGTCGTAGGAGACGACAGCCGGGTTGGTCGACGCGAGGAGCAGCGAGTGGCCGTCGGCGTGCTGCAGGCCCTCGCCCGTGAGCGTGGTGCGGCCAGCGGTTGCGCCGATCATGAAGCCGCGGGCCATCTGGTCGCCAGCGGCCCAGATCGCGTCACCCGTGCGCTGGAAGCCAAACATCGAGTAGAAGATGTAGATCGGGATGAGCGGCTCACCGTGTGTTGCGTACGAGGTGCCGACGTTGGTGAACGCGGCGGCAGCGCCTGCCTCGTTGATGCCGACGTGCAGGATGACGCCCTGCGGGCTCTCCTTGTATGCGAGGAGCAGTTCGCGGTCGACCGAGGTGTAGTTCTGGCCGTGCGGGTTGTAGATCTTCGACGTCGGGAAGTACGAGTCCATGCCGAAGGTACGCGCCTCGTCAGGGATGATGGGCACGAAACGCGCGCCCATGCCCTTGTCACGCATGAGATCCCGCAGCAGGCGAACGAACACCATCGTGGTCGCTGCCTCCTGCGTGCCGCTGCCCTTGGCTGCGACAGCGTAGCTCTTCGGCTCGGGGAGCGTGAGCGGGATATGGGTCGCGCGACGCTCTGGCAGGTACCCGCCGAGCTCACGACGGCGCTCATGCATGTACTGGATCGTTGGATCGTTCTCGCCCGGGTGGTAGTACGGGGGAAGTGCCGGGTTCTCCTCGAGCTGCGCATCCGTGATCGGAATGTGCATGGTGTCGCGGAAGAGCTTGAGGTCGTCAAGCGTCATCTTCTTCATCTGGTGGGTCGCGTTGCGGCCCTCGAAGTGCGGGCCGAGGCCGTAACCCTTAATGGTCTTCGCAAGGATGACAGTCGGGCGGCCCTTGTGCTCCGTCGCGGCTTTGTAGGCTGCATAGACCTTGCGGTAGTCGTGGCCACCGCGTCGCAGGCCCCAGATCTCGTCGTCGGTGTAATCCTTGACGAGGTCG
>JAGNOB010000274.1 GCA_017990305.1 Leucobacter sp. | reverse complement strand
CTCTTGTGGAAACGGCGCAGACGGGCTCTCGCTGATCTGGGGAGTCGCGCACTGCGGCTGTCGACGACGTCGCGGAGGCCGTCGCCCGCAAGGTTTAACGCAAGGACGGTGAGCACAAGGAAGAGGCTGGTGGCAACCACGATCTGCGGTGCCTGCAGTATGACGTCTTTGCCTTCGTTGAGCATGTTTCCCCAGCTGGCTTGCGGCTGCTGCACGCCCGCGCCGAGAAAGCTCAGAGCAGCTTCAGTAATGACGGACTCCGCGAAAATAAACGTTGCTTGGACCGCTGTCACCGAGAATGTGTTCGGCAGAATGTGTCGCACCATGATGTGGAGGGGGCGCCCTCCCTGCACGCGACTCGCGTCAACGAACGTGTCGGCCTTCACCGCCAACGCTCGGGACCGAACGACTCTCGCAAGGCCTGGAGTGTAGACAACGGAGAGGGCGATGATGAGGTTGGTCGTTGTGGGGCCGAGCGCGGCAGCCAGGGACACGGCCAGCAAGATGCCAGGGATCGCCATGAGTCCGTCGCAGATGCGCATGAGTATCTGGTCGAGAACTGTGTTGAAGGCGGCGAGCACACCAATGATGGTTCCTGTGACCGCACTCGTGAGACAGACAATGAGGCCGACGCGGAGAGAGGTGAGCGCGCCGGACAGTAGACGCGCGAAGACATCGCGCCCGAAGCTGTCGGTTCCTGCCCAGTGTGCTGCAGAGGGAGGTGCGAGGCGTTGGGAGGGAGCCACAGAGTATGGTTCAAGGCTGAGGATGGCCGGTAGGGCAAGGGCCGAGCCTGCGACCAAGATGATCCAGAGCACTCCGGCGACAAGGCTGCGGCTTCGAAGTGCACGACGCCAAAAACTGTCTTTGCTGGAGGGCCGGAGTCTGAGGACAGCTGTGCTCAGTACTGGGGCATCGTTAGTCATGACTACCGTCCGTTCTTACTGCTGAGACGAACGCGCGGGTCTACTAAGCCGTAGAGCAGATCGATGAAGAGATTCACGAAAAGGTAGAACAGCGTGATTACGAGGACGACGCCCTGAATGATCGTGTAATCACGTCTCGAGATCGCCTGCACGAGCAATGAGCCGAGCCCTGGAATGTTGAATATGGTCTCGGTTACCGCAGCGCCGGTGACGAGTGAGCCAACGATGAGGCCGATGATTGTGAGCACCGGGAGGCCTGCATTTTTCAACGTGTGCACGAAGAGGAGCCGCATGTTTGACACTCCCCTCGAGCGTGCTGCGTCGACGAAATCGGAGTGGAGTACGTCCAACACGGCGGCGCGTGTAGTTCTGGTGATGAGGGCGGCGACGATGGCGCCGAGAGCTACACCAGGAAGGATGAGCGTCTTCATGCCGTTGCCGAAGTCGCTGAATGGATTGACGTAGCCGGCAACTGGAAACCAGCGGAGGTTGACGGCAAACACCACCATGAGCAGTAGCCCGAGCACAAACGATGGCACAGCCATACCGAACAGCGTAAAAACCATGACACCCTGGTCAAGGCCCGAGTTCCGGTACCTGGCTGCCAGCGTTCCGAGGGGGATCGCCAAGGCCAGCGCGACGATGATGGCAACGGTCGCAAGCTGCAGCGTTGGCAGCAAGTTATCACCGATAGCGGTGAGCACTGGCTTTCGGAGGAATAGCGAGTCTCCCAGATCTCCGGTGACCACTCCGCCGAGCCAAGATGCATATTGCATGATCAAGGGTGCGTTGAGGCCGAGGGAGTCGCGCAGCGCATCAACCTGCGCCTGCGAGGCATCGGGCCCCAATATGTTTCTCGCCGGGTCTCCGGGTGTCAGATAGGTGATTGAAAAGATCACAACCGAGACGACGAGGACGACGGGAATCAGTGAGAGAAGACGCTGCAACACGTATTTCGTCATGCAGGAGCCCCGCTTACGCGAGTGATTTGCGATGCCTGACCGGGTTCTCTTGTGGCTGCCACTCGAATTGCTCCTTTGCACGTTCGGTAGGGACAGGGCTCAGCGTGAGGGGATTGTGTCTTATGAATTCTAGATAATAGATGACCAGCTTCGCAATACATGTCGCCAATGACGTAGGCTGGGGAGTATTTCGAGCCGCTGTGGGCAAAGCTTGACCTGGCCCGTCGCGATCGTTGAGTGAATGGAGCAGATGGGATACCCGGTGGAACTTCCGAAGTGGGACGAACTGATCCGGCCCGTCGCCTCCGCGGGAGTGGCCGAAGCGGTGCTGCGGAGACTGGGCGAGTTGATCGGGGCTGGGGTGTTGCGCCCGGGCGACCGACTCCCCTCGGAGCAGGAACTCGCGAGGCACTTTGGTGTCGCTCCGATGACAGTTCGCAATGCGCTGCAGGTGATGCGAGACCGAGGCATTCTCGCTACGACACGGGGGCGCGGTGCGGGAACGTTCGTTGAGCGCGATATTCACGAGAAGCTTTGGTATCGCGGTTCCGACCTGCCGACAGTGTCTGAGTTTGACGACTTCACCACTTGGCGCTCCGCGATTTCGGGGGAGTGCTGTGCGATCGTGGCCCGCACAGCGAGCCCCGGCGAGATGAGTGAGCTCCGGGCTCTTGCGTCCGTTGCCGATGCAGAGCGCGGATCGGCTTCGGTATACCGGTTCGCAGATGCGGCATTCCACCTCCGTGTGGCTGAGCTCACCGGATCATTGAGATTGCTAACCGCTGAGCAGCAGATACAGGACTATCTCACGCGGGCGTTGGCCGGAAGTGGGCCTCGCTCTGACCCGGAACGGCTCGACGCCCAGCTGCACACGGGCCTTATCGAGGCGATCGAGAGCGGGCAGCCGGAGGCGGCTCGTCAGCGGTTACACGAGCATGCCCGTGCAACCTTTGATGTCATGGTTGGAGTTGGAGGAGTGCGGCAGGACGAAACGCCGGGGTGAGCGGAGCAGTGATCGCCGTCGCTACCGCACCGAGCGGATGCGCCAGACGCTCAGGCCGCCGAGTAGCACGAGTGCGATCCCCCAGGGAAAGAGGGCAACGTACCCGCCGAGCCGCAGCACAATGAGTCCGGCGGCGGCCGGCGCGATGGTCTGGGGGAGCGTCGCCGCGATGTTGATGACGCCGAGATCCTTTCCATAGTCGTCTTTGTCGGGGAGTACCTCGGTGATGAGTGCGGTGTCGACGGACTGGAACACCCCGAATCCGAGGCCACCGATGAATGCGTACATGAGTATCCCGGTTACATTCGGCGCAAAGACCGGAATGAGGAGCGCGACGGTGAGGATGGCGCTGCTCGCAAACACAAACACCCGTCTGCGCCCGAGCCGATCTGAGAGGGGCCCCGAGGTGAGCGTCGTGATGACCATCCCGACGAGTCCCGCGCCGCTGACGACAGGCAGCAGCGTCAGGGCCTCCTGCGTGCTGAGGCCGATGTAGTCCTGCAAGATAAAGAGGCTGTATGTCGAAATGAGGGAGTAGCCGGTGTTGATGAGCAGCCGACCCGCGAACGCCCAGAAAAAGTCTGGGTGTGCGATTGGATTGACCCAGAACGTCTTTAGGAATCGCCTCGCGTCGAACGCTTCCCTGGGCTCGCCGGTGTTCGATGGTGCTGGGTTGAGGAGCACGAAGGCGACGGTCGCGAGAATAACGAAGCCCCCGAGCATGATGTACACGAGCAGGTACCGGGGCACGAGAAACGCCCCGAGGATCTGACCGCCGAGCATCCCTGCGAGCAGCCCGAAGCCCATCATTGAGGAGAACAGCCCGCGGCGCCCGGCGGGCACCCGGTCTGGGAGGATCGCCGATAGTGGCCCCTGCGCGAAGTTCAGCGAGATCTGCACCGCGCACCACGACAGGAAGACCTGCAGGATCGTGTGCGCGGAACCGATGCCGATGAGTGCAAGGGCGCCGACGATTGCGCCCCC
>JAGNOB010000273.1 GCA_017990305.1 Leucobacter sp. | reverse complement strand
GCTTCGAGGAGTCGCGTTCCGCGTCGGTAGCGCCAGTTGCCAAGCTGACCGCGAGCACTGACCCCGCGCTGCTGTACTTCACATCGGGCACAACGAAGCTACCGAAGATCGCCGTACACTCACACACGAGCTACCCGCTCGGCCACTTCACCACGATGGCGTGGCTGGGCGTTCGCCCTGGTGATGTCCACTCGGTTATCAGTGCGCCCGGCTGGGCGAAGCATGCCTGGTCGAGTTTCTTTGGCCCCTGGAATGTTGGCGCGACGGTGTATGTCGCGAACTACGCGAAGTTCAAGGCCGAGCGGATTATCGCCGAGCTCGACCGCGTCGGCGTGACGAGTTTCTGCGCACCGCCGACGGTATGGCGGATGCTCATTCAGAGCGAACTGGGGGCCAAGCCCTCCGCGCTGCGTGAGGTCGTGTCGGCCGGTGAACCACTCAACCCCGAGGTGATCTCGCGCATCGAGGAGAGCTGGGGGCTGGTACTCCGCGACGGCTACGGCCAGACTGAAACCACAGCAACGATCGGCAATATGCCCGGCGAGGCCGTGGTGCCCGGCGCCATGGGCAAACCACTGCCCGGCGTCGACATCGTGCTCATTGACCCGATGACCGGCGAGGAAAGCGACGAGGGCGAAGCCTGCCTACGGCTCGGGCCCGAGGACGGTGGCGAGGGCGCTGCCCGGCCCGTCAACCTCATGACCGGGTACTACGGCAACCCCGAGGCCACTGCGGAGGCGATGGCTGGCGGTTTTTACCACACCGGTGATGTGGCGCACCGCGACGAGAACGGGTCGCTCACCTTCGTCGGTCGCACCGATGACATTTTCAAGGCGAGCGACTTCAAGGTGTCGCCGTTCGAAGTGGAGAGTGTGCTGCTCGAGCACGACTTCGTCGCAGAGGCGGCCGTTGTCGGGTGCCCAGACGACACGCGCCTGAACGTGACGAAGGCGTACGTCTCGCTTCCCGCTGACGTCGCCGCAACCGAGGAGACGGCGCGTGCGATCCTCGTGCATGCCCGGAAGGCGCTGCCTGCCTACATGCGTGTGCGACGCGTCGAGTTCTTTGCGCTCCCCAAAACAACCTCGGGCAAGATCCGCCGAGTTGAACTGCGGCAGCGCGAGGAAGTCGCGCACTCGGCTGGCGAGCGCATCGCCTCCGAGTGGCGTGAGGAAGACTTCCCCGACCTCAAGGACGCCTAGCCGGCAGTGCTCAACTCCGCGTAGCAGCGCTCGATCCGCTCTCGCCACCAGCGTTCGCGCTCCGGTGTTGCCCTGAAGCGATCGAGCGCTGCCGCGTCGAGCGTCGTGCGGCGCACCGGCAGCTCGCCGCCCTCTGGCAGGAGCGGCTTGTCGACGACGTCGCCGGCGAGGAGCGCGACGGTGCCGAGACCGCACGCTCCAGCGAGCAAGCCCTCGGGGAGGGCCGCGGCAAGGTGCAGCCCCATGGAGATGCCGACCGAGGTGTCGAGCGCGCTCGACACGACCACCGGCAGTTGTGCCTCCGAGATGATCCGCAGGGCAGCGGCGATGCCGCCGAGCGGCTGCGCCTTCACCACGAGTAGGTCCGCGGCGCCCGCGCGCGCGACAGCGAGCGGATCCTCTGCCTTGCGCACGCTCTCGTCAGCGGCGATCCGCATCGCCACTCCCGTGTGCGCGAGCCGTTCGCGGAGCTCGGCAAGCTCGTGCACGCTCGCGCACGGCTGCTCTGCGTAGTCAAGATCGAATGCCGCAAGTGCGGTGAGCGCCGTGAGCGCCTCGGCGACCGTCCAGCCGCCGTTCGCGTCTACCCGCACGTGCGCGTCACTTCCGAGCGCTGCCCTGACCGCAGCGACCCGCGCGACATCGTCGGCGAGCATCTGGCCGCGTTCGGCTACCTTCACCTTCGCCGTGCGGCAGCCTGGGAATCTTGCGAGCACGCTCGGGACCTCGGCTGCGGGCACCGCGGGCACCGTTGCGTTCACCGCGATGCGGTCCCGCAGCGTGTGTGGCACGTCGCCCCACCCGAATTCGACCGCGGCTGCCAGCCAGCGCGAGCTCTCCGCGTCGCCGTACTCGGGGAAGGGGGAGAACTCGCTCGCGCCAACGGGGGACTCGAAGATCACAGCTTCACGTTCGGTGATTCCACGGAATCTTGTGCGTGTGGGGATCGCAACAACGTGCGCGGTGTCGAGGAGCTCCTCGAGCGGTGGAATCGCGGTGCCGATCAGCCCATCTATTGCCATGCCCCGATTGTCTCACCTTGGTTAGGCTTACCTAAAAAAGTGGCTCTGACCAGGGTAAAGGCAAGCCTAACCTTGCTTGCGGTGCCCGGAAAAGAGGCGCACACTGGGGTAAGAAACACCCCGAACTGGGGAAAGGGGATCCCATGACACTCGAAGCAACACGCACCACGACAACGCAGCTGGGGGAGCCCGCTGGGCCGTCCACAACCGGAGCACACGCGCTCGCCGCAGGCGACGGCGGGCCAGAACCGCGCTCGGCGCGCATCGGGCAGAAGCTCAACTGGCTGCGAGCAGGCGTACTCGGGGCGAACGACGGTATCGTCTCCGTCGCCGGCGTCGTCATCGGCGTCGCAGCGGCAACCCCGGGCAACACCGTCGCGGTCGCGACAGCCGGTGTCGCTGCCCTCGTGGCCGGCGCGTTCTCCATGGCGGGCGGCGAGTACGTCTCCGTGAGCACGCAGCGTGACACCGAAAAGGCACTCATTGATCAGAAGCGGCGCTCTCTTGCCGAGCAGCCAGCGGTCGAGCTGCGCGGCCTCGCCGGGTTTTACCGCAGGCGCGGCGTGTCCGCTGCGCTCGCGACCCAGGTCGCTGAGGAGCTCAGTGCCCACGACGCGCTCGCCGCGCACGCGGAGGTCGAGCTCGGCATTGACCCTGATGAGTACACGAGCCCATGGGCGGCCGCGATCTCCTCGTTCGTTGCCTTCACGATCGGCGGGCTGTTGCCGCTCATCATGATCCTGCTCCCGCTCGGCGCCGGCCGCATCCCGGCAGCGGGCGTCGCAGTGCTCGTTGGGCTCGTGCTCACCGGGTGGATCTCGGCCGCGCTCGGCGAGGCCCCGCGCACGCGTGCCGTGCTGAGAAACGTGCTCATGGGCGGCGCGACGATGATCGCCACCTACCTCATCGGATTGCTGTTCGGCGTCGCCGTCGGATAGCTAGGCTGGGGGTATGACCAAGCAGGTTTCTGACATCTTTGATCCGAGCGTGTGGGAGGTCGCCCCCGGCGCCGAGGGCTACACCGACATCACCGCGCACCTGAGCCTCGACGGCCGCATCGCGCGCATCGCGTTCGATCGGCCCGAGGTGCGCAACGCGTTCCGCCCCCACACCGTTGACGAGCTGTTCGACGCGCTCGACAGGGTGCGCGTGAACCCGAAGGTCGGCGTCGTGCTCCTCACCGGCAATGGCCCGAGCGAGAAGGACGGCGGTTGGGCGTTCTGCTCGGGCGGCGACCAGCGTATCCGCGGCCGCGACGGATACAAGTACTCGGAATCTGAGACCGCTGTCGGCCCCGAGGCGCTCGCACGCGCCGGCCGCCTGCACATCCTCGAGGTGCAGCGGCTCATCCGCTTCATGCCGAAGGTCGTCATCGCGCTCGTGCCCGGCTGGGCCGCTGGCGGCGGGCACTCGCTCAACGTCGTGTGCGACCTGACGATCGCGAGCCGCGAGCACGCGAAGTTCAAGCAGACCGACGCCGACGTTGGCTCGTTCGATGCGGGCTACGGCAGCGCCTACTTCGCAAAGCAGGTCGGGCAGAAGAACGCACGCGAGATCTTCTTCCTCGCCCGCGAGTACGGCGCCGAGCGCGCCCGCGAAATCGGCGCAGTGAACGAGGTCGTGCCGCACGCAGAACTCGAGTCGACAGGCATCGAGTGGGCA
>JAGNOB010000013.1 GCA_017990305.1 Leucobacter sp. | reverse complement strand
CGACATGAGCACCCCCCTTACCCACCCCGAGCGCGTTGCCGTCGCACGGCTACACGCACTCCTGGAGCTCCTGCCGACGGCACTCGACAAGCGCCTCCAAAAGGGCGGCGTGACAGCCTTCGAACACACGCTCCTCGACGCGCTCGCCGAGCACGAGCAACAGCGCATGCGGCTCAGCGCGCTCGCGCGCAAGACAAACGCGACGCTCCCCCGAATCTCCCGGGTCGCGAGCTCACTCGAACGGCGGGGGCTCATCGAGCGCACGCCGTGCCCAGAGGATGGGCGCGCAACAAATGCGACGCTCACCGAACTCGGGGCAGAAACGCACGAGAAATCTCGCGTGCTGTATGCAGACGCCGTTCGCGAACTCGTGCTTGAGGGGCTGGGTCAGCTCCCCGGCGACGGTGTCGCCCAGCTCACCGACCTTACGTTCGCGGTGCTCACGAGCCTCGACACCGAGCGCCCGCAAACACAGTCGTGCGCAGCGGATCCGAGCGGGCCGGTTCACCGGCCCGTAGAGTGCGCGGCCGACCCCGAGTGACCCCGGCCCCCGCAGGCGGCTAGTCCCAGCTCGCTCCGGCGGTCACACGCTCCCGCTGGTGGCAGGCAGCGCACACCGATTCATACTCGACAGAACCATCGTCGATTGCGACCTGCTCGCCGTCAAACACCGGCGCGCCCGCAACCTTGCGGAGGTTCATCGTGGCCTTGGAACCGCAGCGGCAGAGCGTGCGGATCTCTTCGATCTCGTGGGCGAGACACAGCAGCCGCGCCGCCCCTGGGAAGCTGTCGCCGCGAAAGTCGGTGCGCAGACCGTAGGCGATGACCGTGATGCCGACGCGCACGGCGACATCGAGCAACTCGTTCACCTGGCGCTCCGAAAGGAACTGCGCCTCGTCGACGAGAATCACATCAAACTTCACTTCCGAAACCGGCAGTGGTTCGCCGTCAGCCCAGAGAAAATCGACGGGGCGTTCAACGCCGAGACGGGAAACGACACGGTCGCCGCCCTTGGAGTCAACGGCGGGCTTCACGATCAGCATTTGTTTGCCGAGCGACTCGTAGTTGTGCCCGACTTGGAGCAGCGCGACGCTCTTTCCCGCGTTCATCGCCGCATACCGGAAATGCAGTTTTGCCATGCTGCGACTTTACCGCCTCGCAGGGAGCCGTGTCCGGCAGAGGGACTCCCGAACGTGTGTTTCGAATTACAGAGATGTAACTTACGGAGCTATGTTCTACTCAATCGAGAACCCTCTCTCCACAGAGCCACTTTCCACAGCCCCCTGTGGACAAATTGTGAGTATCTCTCGCATTCACGCCATAAGTTATCCACATTGTTGGGGATAACCTGTGGACAGATTCGCACCCGATGTTCGAATACTTGGCCAAAATTCGAAGATATTCCACCGGGAATCGCTGAACCATCCCGCGCCCGGGCACGCCTCATAGCGGCCCTGTGCAGAGCGAGCAGCGACTGTGGAAAACCAAAACGCCCGGCCAGAAGAATTCTGACCGGGCGTTTTCTTGTGGTGGCGGGTGAGAGATTCGAACTCACGTAGCTTGCGCGTCTGATTTACAGTCAGATCCCTTTGGCCGCTCGGGCAACCCGCCTTTGGTCATGCGAACACGACCAGGAAATAACATTACCGGCTCACCGGCCCGAACGGAAATCCACGCGCGGTAAAGTCGTGCCAAGATCGTCGTATGCGTTCCCTCCCACTGCACTACACGCTCCACTCGGGGCGTGGAATCGATGCACTCTCGCCCCGCACGTTCCATGACATTGCACGTCTCAGGCAGGAAGTGTTCGTCGTTGAACAGGACTGCGCGTACCTCGACCTCGACGGCCGAGACGCGGAACCGGCGACAACACAGTTTTGGATCGAGCGGCACGACGAGGAGTCGCAACCGGGCGCACCAACGGTGGCCGCAACGCTGCGCGTGCTCGACGAGAGCGCCCGCGAGCCGGGTCTCCACGCTGTCGGCAGGGTCGCGACGGCGGCGGCACACCGCAGCAACTCACTCGCAGCAGCACTCATGGAGGCCGTTGTCGCCGCTTACGGAGACGGCCCGCTCGTTCTCGAAGCTCAGTCACACCTCACTGGCTGGTACGAGCGCTTCGGGTTCGCGGTGGCCGGCGCCGAGTACCTCGAAGACGGGATCCCGCACACCCCGATGCGGCGCGGCTAGGTTCAGCGTTCGATCTTGAGCCGCTCCACCCGGTCAAGCCACGCGTCAGCGGTCGAGCTGTCGAAGGGCGCTGCCTCGTCTCGCACTCGCGCCTCAAGGTCGAGCGCAAGCCGTTCAAGCCGCTCCATCACACGTTCGGGATACCCAAAGCGGTCGGCGTGCTCTGCCCACTCGTCACGATCATCCACCCGCGTCGTGTGCGCGCCGGCGATCTCCATGCGCACAACATCGAGATCCATATCAATACCCGTGATGAGGTGCGGGTTGGCCTCCCAGCGAATCTCCCAGCCGAGATCGATGTACACGCGCATCCCCTTGGGGTGGCCGCGGTTCACGGTGAGCGCGAAGTCGACGCTGTCGAGGCCGGCCTGTGCGAAGCCGGTGCCCGCTTCGAGCGTGGGAACGAGCGTCACACTCGGGCCGGTCACGTTGAGGGTCTTTCCAGGCCGGGCACTCCCCCAGCCGACGGTCTGCCCGACCCAGTCGCCCCATTCGTCGGCGCCCAGGTAGACGCACTCGTGGCGCCAGTGCGGCGAACCGTCCCACTTGCGCCACTGGAACAGCATCGGGCTGCCAGGCTCCGGTCGTCGTGTCTGCACGGGCCGAGTCTAGCGAGCGAGAGCTGCGGATCGAATGGATGCCACGTTACTCCAGGAGCGCATCGAGTCCAGGCGCGAACTCCGCGAGACCGTGCCGCTCAGCGCGCACCGAAATCGACTGCTCGCGCAACAACGTGAGCAGCTCTACCGGCCCAGCCATCGTCACGGGTTCGGCCCACAGTGCCGCCCGGTCGAGGCCTCCCATCCACTCAGCGACGCGCACACGATCGCCGCCGATCAGCCGAACGCGTGTGGCAACGGATCCCCGTGGCCCGGTGGGGCCCTCCGCGGCGAGCCGCTCGAGCCAGGCGTCATCTCGCTCGAGTGACACGTCGATGCCCTGCGATGTAAGCAGTTCAGAGACACCAGGCGGCAGCACCGTGCCCGTCGACACGGCGACCGGTGAGCGCACGAGCAGCGCTGCGGCAAGCACCCGCATGAGTTCGCCGAGCGAGCCGTCCTCGGCGAGCCTCACGTGGACAGTGACGGGAGCAGTGCGCAACGCGTTGCGTTCAATCCCCAGCCCAATTCCATCTTCGATCGCGCCGAGGTCGGTCTGCCAGGTGAGCTGGTCGGCGAGCGCCGCACGACGCAGTTCGTCGAACTCCTCGTAGGCGAGTGCTGGCTGCGCGGCCTCAATGAGCAACACGACTTCGGGGGCAAGACCGCGCAGGTGCAGGGTGTCGCTGCGCTGGCCCGGCCGGCGCTCCCAGGAGCCCTGCGCGACGAGCCAATGCGGGCCTCCGCTGAGTGCAGGCAGCCCCATGATTGCGTCGTTCCAGCCGCCGAAGGGCTGTCGCTCAACGCGCGCGGCGCCAGTCGCGCGGTTCACAGAAAGCGCTGCAGCCTCGATGCCTGCAAGCCAGGATGCCACCTCACCGCTGTCCCAGGACTGGATACCCGCGACCGCGCCGCTTCCGGCGGCATTCTGTTGTGCGACGGCCTCTCCGAGGAGCTGCGCCGACCCGAGGCCGATAAGCGGGAGGCCGCGTGCGTCGTCCCAAAACGGCGACCCGGGCGAGACGCCGAGGCGCACCCCGGGCGTCCAAAGCCGCCCCTCATCGTCAAGCTGTTGGGGCTGCACGAGCCATTCCTCGCCATGCCCGAGTTCGGTGAGCGCAGCGAGGCCGGCCTGGCTGGGTGGCTGTGGCAGCGGCCCGACGTCAAAGGTGAGCGGATCCTCTCCCATCGGGCGGGTCGAATCACCGACGCGCAGGTTGCGAACCGCCTCAGCCAGTGCGGCCCGGAAGCCTCGCGAGCGAGCGACGCTGCTGAGCAGGATGACGGCGTTTGTGCTGCCGAGCGCGGTCTGCGAACCGCGGAACGCGGAGTCGATGATGTCGGCGATCGCGCGCTCGCGCTCCGCCGATGGCGTGACGATGATCGAGCCGCGAGCGGTGAAGTGCCCCTCGACGCGCAGGTCGGGCCTGCGGCGCGCGAGCTCACGACCGAGCGAGCGGTTGCCGAGCACGACTGCGCGGTCGACGTGGGGGCTCGCGCCGAGCGCAGCGAACGCGTCACCGCCGGTAACGCTCACCGTGCCAACCGCGCCCTGTGTGAGCCCGCCGACCTCCCACTCCTCGACGCAGGCGGCAGCTGCCGTGAGCGTGCCAGGCGAGACCGCCCACAACACCCCTGCGCCGCTGCCGAGCACGGCAAGCACCGCGGCGGCCTGCGTGGCGAGAGGAGCGTCTGCATCGCCGACAACGAGCACGAGGCGATCAGGAACGAAGGTCGCGCCGCGCACGACACGGAGCCCGTCGGCGAGCTGCCCAGCGTACCTGGCGGAATCGATCACAAGGTTCACGGCGGCGTCGAGCTCAGTGAACGGTGCGCCGGTGCTGGCCGCGAGTTCAGTGATGAGTCGGTCTCGGGCAGCAGCCGTCGCGAGCGCTACCCGCCGCAGCCGCACAGCGCGCCCCTCGTGTCGGAGATCCGACCAGCGCTGAGCTGCCTCACGCGCTGCCGACACTGCCGCTTCCGGGTCGAGGTCGGCCTGGGTGAGCGCGACGGTCTCGTCGAGTCGGTCGTCGCGCATAGCGATCTCGTGCGCGCGCCGAAGTAGCCCGCGCGCCCACTCGCGGTTTGCTGGCAAACTACCGTCGGTCGGGGGCTCGTTCGCGAAGCCGGTGCGGGACACGACCGGGATCGCGTGGGTGGGTGCGACCTCTTCAAGCACAACCTCGCCAGTGGCGTCGCGGGCGAGCCCAAGCACGGCCGCCGTAAGGCCCCCGGTATCGAACGTGGCGGGTTCATCTGGGGCGCGATAGAACAGCGCACTGTCGCGCTCGCTTGGATCCCACTCGCGCGCACGCTGCTGCTGGCGGTGGCTGGCGGGAGCCGGCTGGATAGCGCGTTCGGCGGCCTCCGCAAACGCGGAAGGGGACACCTGCGAGGGCTCTGATGCGGCAGCCTCGGCGAGCAACCCGACGAGATATCCCACAACTTCGCCGTATTCACCCTTCGGGGTGACCGGCAGCCGCAGCCGCACGTCGGGAGTGGCGTCTGTGGCGTCGCCCACGAGCTGCGCCGCGAGCTCGGTGGCGAGCCCGCACCGCAGTTGCAGCGCGTAGAGCTTGTCAGAGCCGAGCCTCGCCGCTGCCTCAATCACCGCTGCGGCGATCAGCGGGTCCTCGGTGGCGATCACCGGTCTGAGCACGGACGCTCGGCTAGGCTGCAGCGCAACCTCGACAAGCCTGAGGAGCTGCGCGACGCGCTCCGGCGCATCCTCAATAACGGGCACAGGGAGGCCGCTGTGGATCGAAGCAACCCGCTCTGCAGCGGCAACGTCCGAGAGCCCGATGACGGCTTCAACGGGCGCACCCCCGTCGGCGACTCGGCGGTGTGCAAAGCGGTGGATCGCAGCGTACGACTCCCAGGATTCGGGCAGCTCCGCGAAGAGGCGCACGCCAATACTCAGGCGGTCAAGCTCAGAGCAACCAAACGCCCGCGTCAGAAACTCGGTGAGCTGTTTGGCCCACACGGTGTCGCGAGGCTCAATGACGAGCCGCACCCCGTGTTCGAGCGCCGCTTCAAGGATCGGCCGTACCCGCGTAACCGCGAGCGTAAGGTCAGACTCGATCGACCACTCGGTCGCCCCCGGAACGAGCCTGGCCGGGTCGAACGCGAGCTCACGCACCGCCGGCTGGGCCGCGAGGGTGAGCAGCCGCTGCACCTCTGCTTCTCCACCCGCCGCACCGTAGACGGGGTCACCGTGGAGCGATACGAGCACCGAGTGCCCGCGCTCACGATAGGTTCGGAGCGTCTCTGTGAGCGCGGTTAAGCGGCCGCTGAGCTTGAGTTCGAGCAGCACATCGGGCATGCGCGAGAGCAGGTTCTTCCGGGCCGCAGGCCGCACGACCCACGGCAGCCCGAGCGAGGCGACCCCGCCGGCGCGCAGCAGCAGCCGATCGCGGGTCGGCATGCGTTCAGGGAGTTCGCTCTTGGAGACACCCCTGAGCCCCACGGCCGCTGTAAAAGCGTCGGAGGGGCCGAACAGGGAGTCAATGAGACGGCGGGTGAAATCGAGACTGTCGGGACTCGCTGCGAGATCGCCGAGGAGCGATCCTCTGTCGCCGCGCAGCGGATCTTCGGAAGCGTTCGCCGCTGCTTCCCAGTTACGCACGCGCTGTTCCGCGGCCCCGGTGACAGACCTCCATACCGACGCAGTGTTCGCCCGATTGTCTCCCATGGATTCACTCTAAGGCGGACGGCTCGCGAATCCCCGTGAACACGCGAGAGCCCCACACACCGTTCGGTGTGCGGGGCTCTCGTCATGCAGCGGGAGAAACTACTCGACCTTCTCCGCTTCCGCGAGGATTGCCTCAGGGATCGTCGCGCCCATGCGCTCCGCAGCGCCCTCGTTCACGACGTACGCGAACTCCTTCGAGACCTCGACGGGCATGGTTGCCGTGTCAGCACCCTCAAGCACCTTGAGCGCCATCTCACCGGTCTGGTAGCCAAGCTTCGTGTAGTCGATGCCGAGCGTGATGACCGCGCCGCCCTCGACTGTGCCCGACTCCGCGCCGATCACTGGGATCTTCTTGTCCTCTGCGACCTGCACGAGCGAGGCGATGCCAGCAACAACCATGTTGTCTGTCGGCACGTAGATTGCGTCGACGTCGCCGAGCGCCTCAGTCGCCGCAGCGATGTCGTTGCCCGTTGTCACGGTCTTCGTGACAACCTCGAGGCCGAGCGGAGTTGCTGCCTCGGTAACCGCGTCGACCTGCACCTGCGAGTTGACCTCGCCGGAGGCGTAGACGATGCCAACCTTCTTTGCGTCGGGCACGATCTCCTTGAGCAGCGCAAGCTGCTCGTCGATCGGCGCGAGGTCACTCGTTCCGGTGACGTTGCCGCCAGGTGCCTCGTTCGAGTCAACAAGCTGGCCCTCGACGGCGTCGGTGACGGCGGTGAACAGAATCGGGACATCAGTGATGGCCTGCGCCGCGGTCTGGGCCGACGGGGTCGCAACAGCAAGCACGAGGTCAAGACCCGCGGTGCCGAAGCCCTGCGCGATTGTCACCGCGTTCGCCTGGTCGCCACTCGCGTTCTGCTCGTCCCATTCAACCTCGACGCCCGCGTCGGCGAAGGCGTCCTTAAACCCTGCGGTTGCAGCGTCGAGCGCTGGGTGCTGCACGAACTGGCTAATGCCGATCTTGTACGAGGCCTTCGCCTCGTCACCCGAATCGGTTGCTGCCGGGCTGGAGCAGGCGCTCAGGGTGAGCGCGGCAACTGCGATGCCGGCAAGCGCGATGCCTGAACGGCGGAACGAGGTCATTCGCATAGTAAAACGGTCCTTCGTGAGTGTGTCGCTGCAACACCGCAGCGGCCGGGGAAAACGGAACAGGGGTGAGCCGTTTCCAGCATCGTACCCCGATGGCCCCTACCCGCCTCCCGGTCCCGAACCGAACAGTTACGGAAACGAGACTGGGCTGGCGGGTGGGGCGCCGTGCTGGTTAGGCGAGCAGGGCGCGGTCGTCGAACGTGGCGCCCTTGATCTTCGCGAACTCTGCGAGGAGCATCGGAACCGTGAGCGCAGCCTTCTCGGCCGCATTTGCTTCGAACACGATCCGCCCCTCGTGCATCATGATGAGCCGGTTGCCAAGCTTGATCGCCTGCTCCATGTTGTGCGTCACCATGAGCGTCGTAAGGTTGCCCTCGGTGACGATGCGCTCGGTGAGGTCCGTGACGAGCGCGGCCCGCTGCGGATCAAGGGCTGCGGTGTGCTCGTCAAGCAGCAGAATGCGGGGCTCGGTGAAGCCAGCCATGAGGAGCGACAGCGCTTGCCGCTGACCGCCAGAGAGCAGCCCGACCTTGGCGGTCAGGCGATCCTCGAGCCCGAGCTCGAGCGACTCAAGCTCGCGAGCGAACAGCTCGCGCCGTGCCTTGGTGATCCCCCGGCGAAGGCCGCGCCGCTTACCGCGCTGCAGCGCGAGCGCCAGGTTCTGCTCGATCGTGAGGTCGGGGGCTGTGCCCGCCATCGGGTCCTGGAAGACCCGGCCGACGAAGCGCGCGCGCTTGAACTCCTTGAGCTTCGCGACCGAGGTGCCATCGATGCTGATGTCGCCCGCATCGATCGGGTAGCGACCCGAGATCGTGTTCAGCAGGGTCGATTTTCCGGCACCATTCGAGCCGATCACCGTGACGAAATCGCCCTCGGCGAGGTTGAGATTGAGGTCGACGAGTGCGCGCCGTTCGTTCACGGTGCCGGCGAAGAAGGTCTTCGAGATCTGGGTGATGTTCAGCACGATTACGCCCCCTTCGTTGCGGCTGCGACCGGCTGTGTCGTTGCGTCAGGTCGTTTGTTGCCCCGGTTTCGCAGCGACGGAATCTTCTTGAGGAACCCCCAGCGCGGCAGCAGGAGTGCGGCGATAACGAGGAGCGCCGTCATGAGCTTCATGTCGTCCTGGTTGAAGCCGATCCGCAACGCACCGAAGATGATGATGCGGTACAGCACCGCACCGACGACGACAGCGAGCGTGGCGAGCCAGATCCACCGCTGACCGAGGAGCGCCTGGCCGAGAATGACCGACGCAAGGCCGACGAGAATCACGCCGATGCCCATGCTGATGTCAGCGACACCGTTGTACTGCGCGATGAGCGCACCGGCGAGCCCGACCAGGCCGTTCGAGATCGAGAGCGTGAGAATCTTCATGCCGTCGGTGTTCACGCCGAAGCTGCGGATCATCTGTTCGTTGTTGCCCGTCGCCTGGATCGCGAGGCCGACATCGGTCGACAGGAACCAGTCGACAAGCAGTTTGATGACGAGCACAACCGCAAGGAAGATGAGCACTACGAACCAGGTCTTGCCCATCCAGCCAGCTTCGCGGAGCGGGCTAATGAGCGTGTCTTCTCGCAAGAACGGAAGGTTCGACTTCCCCATGATGCGCAGGTTGATCGACCACAGCGCGATCATTGTGAGGATGCCAGCGAGCAGGCCGTCGATCTTGCCCTTCGTGTGCAGGATGCCGGTGATAGCGCCGGCGATCATCCCGGTCGCGCCGCCCGCGAGCGTCGCGAGCAGCGGGCTCTGCCCCGCGTGAATGAGGGCAGCTGCTGTCGCAGCGCCCGTCGTCAGGCTCCCGTCGACCGTGAGGTCGGGAAAGTTCAGCACGCGAAACGTGAGGTACACCCCCAGGGCGAAAATGCCGTAGAGAAGTCCAACTTCAATTGCGCCGATCACGTCGCGCCTCCTGCTGTGTAGTGTTCATGCTCGTCTGCTCCGGCCCCAATGCCGAGAGTAGCCTCAGAGCAGCGCTGCCGCCGCTTCCGAGACCTCGATCACCGCGTCATTTTCATGCCGCGCACCGACGGAGATGCGAATCCCATCGCCTGAGAAGCAGCGTACCGAAACTCCGCGGTCCGCATAGACACTCGCAAGCGCGTCACTCGCCTCGCCCGCCGGGATCCACACAAAGTTCGCCTGCGAGTCGATAACGGGAAGCCCCGCCGCACGAAGCGCAGTCGTCACGCGCTCGCGCTCGTCGACGAGAATGTCGACGCGCTCCTGCAGCTCGCCCTCGGCCGCGAGCGACGCGACGCCGCCGGCCTGCGCAAGCGCGCTGAGCCCGAACGGCACGGCTGCCTTCCGCAGCGCGTCCGCCACCTCGGGCGGCGCGACCGCGTAGCCCAGGCGAAGCCCCGCAAGCCCGTACGCCTTCGAGAAGGTGTGCAGCACAGCGACGTTCGTGAAGCGCTTGAAGAAGTCGAGACCGTCCGCTGAATCCGTGTCGACATTGAAGTGGACGTACGCCTCGTCGAGCACGACGAGCACGTGGTCGGGCACCCGAGACAGGAACTGCTCTACCTCGGCCTGCGTCACAACGGTACCGGTCGGGTTGTTCGGGTTGCACACGAAGATGAGCTTCGTGCGCTCGGTGATTGCATCGGCCATGGCGGGCAGGTCGTGCTTGCCGTCGACGTCGAGCGGCACCTGCACGGGCGTCGCGCCCGCGAGCTGAACCAAGATCGGGTACGCCTCGAACGAGCGCCAGGCGTACATGACTTCATCGCCCGCCCCAGCAAGCGCGTGGATGAGCTGGCTCGCGACCTCGACGGAACCGGCGCCAAACGCGAGGTTCTCTGGCTCGACCCCGAGGCGGGCAGCCAGAGCCGCCGTGAGCTCGGGAGCCGCGATGCTCGGGTACCGGTTCACCGACGTCGGCAGAGCTGCGGCGAGCGCGTCAAGCACCGACGGGAGGGGCTCGTAGGGGTTCTCGTTTGAGGAGAGCTTCGCGCTGAGCCCATCGGGGCCGAGCTTGGCTGGCTTTCCTGCGCGGTATGAAGGGATACGCTCGAACCCGGAACGGATCGACACTGACATGAGGGGTCTCGCTTTCGATGAGGCTGGGTCAATCCTACGCACCGCGCGCGTCGCCTCACGACCGGAGTCAGTTTTGGCTAGGCCGCCCCACCGAATTCGCCGGTTGCGACGATGATCGCCCGAGCGAGCACCGCATCGCGCATCATGAAGCCAAGCACGGCCGGCGTGGCCTGCGGATCGATGTCAATGTGCGCGACGTTCAGGGCGTGCACGACGAACCAGTAGTGGTGGACGCCGGTGCCCTCGGGTGGGCCAGCTCCGACGAATGCGGGTTCGCGCTGTTCGTTCGGCATCGTGATGGCGCCTGCCGGCAGGAGTGCGCCACCTGGGGCGCCGGCGCCGGCTGGCAGATCGGTGACGTCCGCGGGAATGTTCGCGACGGCCCAGTGCCAGAAGCCTGATCCGGTGGGGGCATCGGGGTCGAAGCAGGTCACAACGAAACTCTTCGTCTCGGCGGGGAACTCGGACCAGCTGAGCTGTGGGGAACGGTTGGATCCGCCGGCGCCTTCGCCGTAGACCTCGGCGGGAAGTGGCTCACCGTCTTGAATGTCGGTGCTCGTGAGAACGAACCCTGGCTTCTCCGGCATCCCGGCGTACGGGTTCAATGCGCCGCGACTCGGATGACTTGTCATGCTCGCTACGCTACCTGGGAACAGGCGTTCTGGGTAGCTCACACCCGGTAGACTGGGGGAACTAGCAGCGACGCAGCAGTGATATGGATTGGAGTGCAGCATGGCAATTACAACTGGCTCCGAGCGTGCACGTAGCGCCCTCTCGTACCTCCGACGCAAGATTTCCACTGGTGAGTGGGCCGTCGGCGAGCGCATCCCGATCGAGCCAGAGCTTTCCGAGCAGATGGGCGTTGGCCGTTCGACCGTACGCGAGGCCGTCCGCTCGCTCGCGAGCATGGGCATGCTCGAAACCGCCCCCGGGCGAGGCACCTTTGTGCGCTCAGCGTCCCCAACAAGCTCCCTGCTCGACGAGTTCCTCGCGGACTTCTCGCTTGAGGAGATCCTCAGCTACCGTCGCGCCCTCGAGGTTGAAGCTGCGCAGCAGGCCGCCCTGCACCGCTCAGACGATGACCTCGCGGCGCTCGAGCGGGCGACGGTCGAAGAGGTCGGCTGCTCGCGCTGCCCCGTGCTCAGTCTGAGCGACTCGGGTGACGGCGCATTCGACAGCCGGTTTCACCGTCTCATCTTTGACGCTGCAAAGAACCGGCTGCTGGCCGCGCTCTACGCCGGCATCAACGACCAGCTGCGCACCCCGCAGCATCGCGGTCGCCTCGCGAACGTCGCGACGGGCGCTGAGATGGAGCGCGATCACCAGCGCGTGCTCGACGCTATCCGCCGACGCGATTTCATCGATGCAGTGCACGCGATGGTCGACCACGTCGACCACGATGTCGTCATCGTGAACGATCAGCAAGAGGTCGTGCCGCCACTCGCGCGCACCCCCGAGCAGCAGCAGCGCATCGACGACGTCCGCGACGGACGCCCCGCGACTGTCTAACTGAATCGCGGTAGAACTTAACGTTCAGCCAATGTCCGACCGACGACGACTCCCCCGCAGCCACGCGGCGGCGTAGGGTGGAATGATGGCAGCCATTCGATACGTCGCAATCGGAGACAGTTTTACCGAGGGAGTCGGTGACGAGCTGCCCGATGGCAGCGTGCGCGGCTGGGCCGACCTCGTCGCACAGGGTCTTGCCGATGCAACGGGCGAGCCGATCGAGTACGCAAACCTCGCGATCCGCGGGCGACTCCTCGCGCCGATCCTTGCGGAACAACTCGAGCCCGCGATCGCACTCGGCCCGACGCTGCTGAGCTTCAACGGCGGCGGCAATGACATGCTGCGGCCGGGAACCGACGTACCGTCAATCATTTCCGACACTGAGGGCGCCCTCCGCCGAATCCAAGCTGCCGGGATCGAGCCACTCTTGCTTGCCGGCGCGAACCCGACGGCGGGGCTTCCGAACGGTTCGAACGTGAGCAAGAAGGGCAGCGAGATGACGGCCGCGGCTGGCGCAGTCGCGGAACGACTCGGGATCCGCTTCTCGAACAATTGGAGTGACCCTGTGCTCGCGCTCAGCCAGTACTGGTCGCGCGATCGGCTCCACCTCGCGCCGGTCGGTCACCATCGCGTCGCCGCCAACGTCTTGCGGACTCTCGGCTTCGATGCGCCGGCTGACTGGGTGCTGACGGCCGAGCCGCTCGCTGTCCCGACAATGCGGGATCAGTTGCAGTACACCCGCGAGCACGTGCTGCCGTGGATCGGGCGCCGGCTCACCGGCCGCTCCAGCGGCGACGGCCGCACAGCGAAGTACGCTGAGTTTGTAACTGTCGCGCCCAGGCACTGAGCCCGGGCGCGACCGAGGGTTACTGCCCTGCG
>JAGNOB010000271.1 GCA_017990305.1 Leucobacter sp. | reverse complement strand
GGGCACATCAGCGAACAGGTTCTCTGCGGCGAACTCGGCTGCGCCGCCGAGCGACTCGCCCGCACAGAGCAGGGCATCGAATCGTTCCGCGGCGGCAACGGCCTCCGGCCATGGCCGGACTGTGCTGGAAGGCGTGTCGACCGCTTCGAGCACCCGAGCATGGGCCGCCACGGCGTAGGTCTCGAAGCGGAATCCATCCGAGTTGCCAAAGGCGACAGTGCCGACCCCGCTCTCGACATGCCACCGCATGTGCGACGAGAACCCGGGCAGCCCTCCCGAGTGATCGGCCATGCGCCCAAAACGGCGATCCTCAGAGACAAACAGCCCGAGCCCGTAGCCGAGGCTCGCGAAATCACGGTCGTCCGTAGGCAGCGGCGCTGGGATCGAGGTGTGGGTCCGTTGCATGTCGCGCCGGCTTCGCGGCGACAACAGGTCGGGCCGGTCAGGGGCCTCGGTGAACGCGGAACCGAGGAACCACGCCCAGCGGGCCACGTCATCCACGGTACTGAACAAGCCACCGATGCACGCGAGTGCCCCGGTCGTGAGCAGCGGCTCCGGCACGAAAGACTCCCCCGCGTCGAACGTGCGAAAGCCCGGCGCGATATCAGTGCCCTCAGGGTAGTCCGCAGGGTCGAAACGGGTGTGCGTGAGCCCAAGCGGATCGATGAACCGCTCGCGGATCTCCTGCTCAATGGTGTGGCCGACGAGGGTCTCGATTGCGCGGCCGACGAGTGACATGCCGAGGTTGGAATATTGGTATCCGATGCCGGGCAGCGTCGTCAGCCGGATTCCAGCTGTGACGAGCTCAGCGATCGCCTCGCGGTCGGAGCCGAGTTGCCGGTCGCCCCACGCGTTATCTTCGGGTAGCCCCGAGCGATTCGAAAGCAGCTCTCCCACCGTCACCGTCTGCGGCTCATCGCCAGCGAGCAGCCGCACGTAGGGCAGATACTCCCGGATATCTGCCGACAGGTCGAGCCTGCCTTCCTCCACGAGCGCGAGCGCGGTGGCGGCCAGGAAGCTCTTCGTCATCGACGCAATGCGGAATACGGTGTGCCTGGTGACACCCTCGCCGTCCCGTCGGGGCATCCCAGATCCGTGCCAGGCGATCACTCCGGAATCATCGAACGCCGCGACTACCATCGCTGGTGCCGGCACGCCGGTCCGTTCGGCTGCGACAGCCGCAAGTGCCGCCGCGATGCGGCTCTCGCGCCCCTCAACCGGTGCTCCTGCTGGGGTCAAACCTGCGTCATGCATTGCAATTCCTTGTGCGTCATCGGACTGAGTCATCCGACACACTAGTGCCGAAGCACGGGCAACTCCCAATCGGTCTTGCGTCAACAAAATGCGCAACTTCTTACTCAAACTGCATGCAAGTGAATACAATTCACCGGTAACCGGTTGTACTGAGTACGACCACCCTTCGTGCGCAGCCGCACCCAGCGCCTGCGCGACACTGACACACAAAGGAACTGATCATGGGTAGCTTCATCGAGGACTTCTTTAAGGGGCGGGACACCGGTCTCGTCATTGACTGGACGCAAATGCCGACCTACAACACGGTCATGGCCGTTGCCGCCGGCGCTGGCCTCATCTTCATGTACATGCTCGGCCGGGCGCTTGTCCGAGACAAGGACTTCCGCGCGGAGGGCTGGGCGCTCGCTGCCGGTGTGATGGGCTTCATTCTCACCGCGACAGGCTTGCACATGACCCTGGAGTGGCCGTTTGCGATGTACTTCCCGTTCGACAACATCGTCTTCGGCGAGCCAAGCCTCGCGTTCGGTGTACTTCTGCTTGCTGCATCTCTGTACCTCTGGAAGCGGGGCGACCAGATCGTTGCAGCAGAAGACCGTGCTGCCGAGGCCGCAACAATCGCACGCCCAATGGGGATCTTCGTGCTCGGCATGGGTCTCGCGCTGTTCGGCATCGCGCTCGCGGGCATCGTCTTCCAGCTGTTTGCTGCCCCCGCCGAGGAGCCGATCTCGGGCATCGTCGCGGACTATCCGATGATCGAGGCCATCTTCATGTCACTGCTCTTCGCGTTCGTCGGGCTCGGCGCGGCGCTCTTCCCAGTTGCGCTCCGCGGTTTCTCGTCGAAGCAGCCGCTCTCAGGCGTCGCGAAACTCGTCGGCGTGACGTGGCTGGTCACCGGCATCATCTTCCTCCTCTTTGGAGCGATGAACTTCTTCACCCACATCGGGCTCATCGTGAACACCATGCAGTAGCCTCGACGCTCGGCATTTGCGGTGACACGCCAGTGGCGGCTAGCCGCAGGTGCCGAGCTCCTGCTGTGCGGGGTTTGACAGGAAGTCAGGCGCCAGCGCAAATGCGACACGTGCACCGCTCGTCGTGATGGAAATATCGCGGAGTTCAGCACCGGCGGGGAGCCACTCGCTGACGCACAGCTGCCTCGCCGACAGCAGCGGGTCGAGCAGTCCCCCGGTCGCGGCCGCCAATTGATCCACTGAGAGATCAAAACCGACAGCCGACAGCCCTCGGGGTTCCACGAGCACTTCACCGTCGACAGCTGACAGGCCAAGCGTCGCCTCGATTGGCACAGTAAAGCCCAACGCTTCAAGCTGGCGGCCGACAACAAGCTCGCCGCTGCTCGTCTTTCCTGAGTCGACGACCCCGCTCGTGAGCATCGAGATCACCGGGCCCAGATCCGCTGTCTTCACGTAGATTGCCGCTGTCACGCCCTCCATCTCGCCATGCGAGGGGTCGAAGGGCGAACGATCCGCACGGAAATCAAGGGTCGCCCGCACACCGTCAGCCACCGGAGCATCCGGGATCTCGACCTCGATATCTCCCACTCCACCGCGAATCGCGTACAGCAGCGCAGAGCCGCCGAGCTGCACATCTACGGGGTGGCTCCGAGGGAGGTCAAGCTGCTCGCGGGCGATCTTCTCGACCACGCCTGGGATGGCAAGCCGCAGCCCCCACTCGGCGAGCCCAGCGAGCACGCCGACGGTCACCACCAGCGCGATGATGACCTTCAGGGGGCGAGGCATGTTCTAGAGGCGCTCTGGTGCCGAGACGCCGAGCAGGTCAAGTCCGTTGCGCAGCACCTGTCCAGCAGCATCATTCAGCCAGAGGCGGGTGCGATGCAGGTCAGTCACGGGCTCTTCACCGAGCGGGATCACCCGGCAGTTGTCGTACCACCGGTGGTACACGGCAGCGAGCTCCTCGAGGAAGCGTGCGATGCGGTGCGGCTCGCGAAGCTCTGCCGCTCCCGCAACAATGCCGGGGTACTGTTGCAGCTTGCCGAGCAAATCAGTCTCGGTCTCGTGCGTAAGCAGCGCAGGCACGAACGCATCGCGAGTGATGCCAGCGGCCTCAGCGTTCCGGTCCACAGCGCACGTGCGAGCGTGGGCGTACTGCACGTAGAAGACAGGGTTATCGTTCGTGCGGCTGCGTACCTTCTCGCCGTCGAGCGAGAGTGGCGAATCCGCCGGGTAACGCGCGAGCCAGTAGCGCAGCGCGTCTGCGCCGAGCCACTCGAGCAGATCAGTGAGCTCGATGATGTTGCCCGCGCGCTTCGACAGCTTTGCACCGTCGAGGTTCACCATCTGTCCGATGAGCACCGTAATGTCGGTCTCGATGTTGTCGCCCGCGGCGCCAGCAATTGCGGTGAGGCGACCGATATAGCCGTGGTGGTCAGCGCCGAGCAGGTAGATCTTCTCGGTGAAGCCGCGATCCATCTTCGACAGGTAATAGGCGGCGTCAGCTGCGAAGTACGTGTAGATCCCGTTGCCTCGCGTGAACACGCGATCCTTGTCATCACCGAAGTCGGTCGTGCGCACCCAGATAGCATCGTCCTCTTCAAAGACGTGACCCTGCTCACGGAGGCGATCGATCGAGAGCTCGATCGGGCTCGGCTCACCGTTCTCACCCTTCGCGTGCAGCGTCCGCTC
>JAGNOB010000272.1 GCA_017990305.1 Leucobacter sp. | reverse complement strand
CCCTCGGAGAGGAGGTCGGCATCCTGCTTCGAGACGGTGCCCGTGATCGACAGCGTTGCGCCAGACACGCTCATCGGAGAGCCTGACAACACGTCGCCGCGCTTCACCGATACCTCGTCCACGCGTCGGGGGAGACCCGACAGGAAGAGCGCCTCGCCGGCGGGCAGGGTTGGCAGGACGGCCGCCTGGGCCTCCCCAAGCGCTTCCTGGGCGTCGTTGACTGCCTCCCATGCCGCGGTTGCCGCGGCCTGCTCGCCCGAAGTGCTCGGTGACTTCGCGGCGCGGGCCTCATCGAGCGTCGCCTGCGCCTGAGCGGCAGAGACGTTCGCGTCGCGCACAGCGCGCTCGGCGCTCCGAAGCATGTCCCGAGTTTCTTCGCCGCCCGTGGCCGCCGTGTATCCAAGCTGCTCGTAGAGCGCGCCGAGCCCCGCTGCCGTATCCCAGTCGAAGGTGTCCGTGTTCAAATCGCCGGACGCGTAGCCCAGCGCCGACAGCGCCTGCTTCAGCTGGGTGACGTCAGGGCCACGCATACCAATGCTCAGGCTGCGATAGGCGGGGAGCTCGCCTGGCAGCACGATCACGGGGCGGCCGGCTACCTCAAGTGCGACGTTGCCCGCGTTGAAGACAGCGCCAACGGCCGGAACTTGCCCTGTCACAACAGCCTTTGCTTCGCCGCCAGCGGCGTCAATGGTGACAGCAACCGAGTCGGCGTAGCCGACCTCGCCGCGGAGCACGACTGTGTTCTCAAGCACCTTGTTCTCGACGGGCGCGGTGACCGGGCCAGGCTCGGGTGCATCGGTGCGGGCTGCGAGTGTTGCGGGAGACACGATGAACTGCATGACGATGACGCCGAGCAGCAGCGAAGCCACAGCGACCGCGGCGATGAGGGCGACAAGTCGTCTACCCGTCCACGGTGCGCGTACCTTTTTCGTGGGTTCCGCAGTGCTGCTGGCATCCGTTGCTGAGCCAAGCTCGTCGCCTGGGGCTTCGGCATCGGTCGTCAGCGTCACGTCTCCGTCGGACTGCTCGAGACCCGATTGTTCGCTCGCCGAGGCATCGGCGTCGGTGCGTCGCCGTCTGAAAACCACGGGTTACTTTTCCTTGGACTTGGTTGCGTACTTCGCGAGCAGAGCGTCGAGCTCGGGCTTGTATTCGTCGACGAACTTCTGCTCGGCAGCGTGAGTAGCCTTCGTCTGCTTTTCGTCGTAGTTGATCTTCTGCTTGCACTCGAAGTCGACGACGGCAAGCTCGATCTCCTGCTTCTTGACCTTGTCGATGTCTTCCTTCTTGGGCTCCGTCGGCATCTCGTCCTCGGCGAGGTCGTCGTAGTTGTAGAGAGCGTTCTGCGCCTCGTAGATCGAGTTCTGGGCGTCGTCGCTCGTCTTGAGATCGGGGTACCCCGCGTCTGCCATGCACGTGGCCCACTCGGCGTCGAGCTTCTGGACTTCTTCGCTCTCCGTCTGATCCCACACGGAGCTCATAGCCTCGAAGAGCTCGGCGAATTCGGGATCGCTCCAAGCAGCTTGACTGCCGCCTTCCTCCTCTGCGACCTTTTGATAGGCGTTACCGAAGCATCCCTGCTCGGACGGGTCAGGGGAGTAAGCCTCACCGGAGGCCTCCATCTCAGCCCACTCTTCTTCGGTGGGCTGAGGGCCGTGCAGCGTCTCGTAGTATGCGTCCCGCTCGGAGTCGCTCAGCGCCTCGACATATTCCTGGTTCGGGTCGACATACTCATCGCTGGCGGATTGCTCCTCCATGGCCTCTCTGCCAGGGAAGTCAATCACGCCGTATCCGTACTGCTCTGCGAACTCCTTGGTGCCCCACTGGGGCCCCTCCTCGTCCTCGCTCGAGCTGAAGCTCATGCCCTGAACGGCGGGCTCGTATTCGAAGCCCTCCTTCTGCATGCAGGCCGCCACGGCTTCCTCCACCTTGAGGTTCTGCGCCTCTGCGGTTTCCTCGTTCCATTCCTCGCCCTCCGAGAGCGCGGAAAGATACTTGCCCAGTGGCCCCTCTTCCATCTCAGGAGCCTTTTCGGTCTTCGCTGAGCAGCCGGAAAGGGTGAGCGCAACGGCCGCGGCGATTGCAGTGAATGGGAGGAGCGCTGTGCGAGCTCTGCGGGTCATTGAAAAACCTCTATCAGACGGGGCAGGGTGCCAGTGATGAATTTGAAAGTTAGCACACAAACCAACCCATCCCGTCTCTTCTGCGGGCTTTATCAGCGAGTCGTGACCAATGTGATGCAAGCGGACAAGATAACCAGCGCTAGGGTGTCCTCTTCTGGTCGCCGAACCAGCAAAGCACGCGTGCCGGTCGGGGAGGCGCGCCCGCTACGTCGTGAGCAAGCGCGTCAGCTGCGCCCCGACGAGCTCGAACTCGATGAGGAACGAGTCGTGGCCGTACGGCGAATCGATCCGCGTTGCCTGTCTGCCGTCAAGGCTGCCGGGAGTGTGCTGAGCGATCTCGTCCTGACCCTCGATGGTGAACAAGCGGTCACTCGGGATTCCGAGCACGAGCGTCGGTAGTTCGAGCGTCTGCAGTGCGGCACGTACCCCGCCGCGTCCGCGGCCGACGTCGTGAGAGTTCATCGCCTGCACGAGTGTGACGTAGCTGTTCGCATCGAAGCGTCGCGTGAACTTGTTGCCGTGAAAGTCAAGGTACGACTCGACTGCGAACCGACCGCCGCCGCCGAGCGGGCTCACAGCCGACTGCCACGAACGCCCAAAACGCTCATCAAGTTCGGTGTTGCTGCGATAGTTCAGCAGCGCGAGCCGGCGGGCTGTCGCGAGCCCATGGTGCGGGCCGATGCCGTCTGGGGAATCGTAGTAGTCGCCACCGTGGTAGGCGGGATCCGAGCGGATCGCCTCAAGCTGTACGAGGTTCAACCCGATCTGGTCCGCCGTCGTGACCGGCGGCGCGGCGATCACGGCGAGGCGCGCGGTGCGATCCGGGTTCATGATTCCCCACTCGAGGGCGTGCATCCCACCCATTGACCCGCCGATGACGGCCGCGAAACGGTCCACGCCGAGAGCGTCGGCGAACCGGGACGTTGCGGCGACCTGGTCGCGGATCGTGAGATACGGGAAGCTTGCGCCCCACTCGCGATGCTCGGGGGAGAGCGAACCTGGTCCGGTCGTGCCCTGGCAGCCGCCCAGGATGTTCGGTGCAATGATGCAGTACTTATCGGTGTCGAGCGGGCGGCCGGGGCCGACGATCTCGCTCCACCAGCCGTCCGTCGGGTGCCCGGGACCGGCAGCACCCATGAGGTGGCTGTCACCCGTCAGCGCGTGGAACACGAGAACCGCGTTGTCCCGCCGGTCATTCAGCTCTCCGAACGACTCGTAGGCGATCCGCACGTGCGGGAGTTCCTCGCCCGCCTCGGTCGTGAGCGCACCAATCGACAGGAACTCGCGATTCCCGACAGGATCCCCGTCGCGCCAACCGCCCGAGATCGGCGGCCGGCCCATGAGCGCGCGCAGCTGCGCGTCAGTGATGAAGTCGGTCGGGAACGAATCCTCGGGAGTCTGCCAATCCATAACTCCCTATTGTGGCCTGCTTCCGCGCGCGGCGTGCGATTGTTACGGATGCGGCTGTTTTGGCGGGTGCGGCTGTTATGCGGGTGCGGCTGCTTTTGCGGGTGCGGCTGTTTTGGCGGGTGCGGCTGCTACGGATGCGGCCCCGCGAGTGCCGTGCCGGGAAGACGAAAACGCCGCCGACCCGGAAACCCGAGTCGGCGGCGCGTCACACCACAGCGCGAAACTAGGCCGCAGCAGCGACAACCTCGCGGGCCGCCGCGAAGCCGACCTCGAGATCAGCCTTGATGTCGTCGATGTGCTCGAGCCCGACCGAGAGGCGCACGAGGCCGGGGGTCACGCCACCTGAGAGCTGCTGTTCGGGAGTGAGCTGCGAGTGAG
>JAGNOB010000270.1 GCA_017990305.1 Leucobacter sp. | reverse complement strand
CGCACGCCTCCCAACGAAGACGAGTCAGGTTCGAACCAGACGCCCACCCGTTCTGACACTGCTGCCTGCGCGGCCCACCGGAGGCGCGCAAACGGCGATAGTCATGCCGAATCCCGAGGATTCAGGCATGACTATCGCCGTTTACTTGCGCTGTGCCTACGCGGATCCGAAGACAGCACCCGCGAGGCTTGAGCGCAGGGGCTAGAAGGCTGCGATGCCCGTGAGTTCGCGTCCGATGACAAGCTGGTGGACCTCGTCGGTGCCCTCATACGTACGAACAGACTCGAGGTTCGCCATGTGACGCATCACAGGGAAGTCGCTCGTGATTCCGTCGCCGCCCAGGATCGACCGGCAGTTGCCTGCGATCTTGATTGCCTCGCGCACGTTGTTGAGCTTACCGACCGAGATCTGGCCGTACGTCAGCTGACCGGCGTCCTTGAGGCGTCCGAGGTGCAGCGCAAGCAGCATGCCCTTTTCGTACTCAACGAACATGTCGGCGAGCTGCGCCTGGATGATCTGCTTGCCACCGATCGGAGTGCCGAACACCTCGCGAGTCTGCGACCGCTCGACAGCTGCCTCGAGGCAGGAACGAGCTGCGCCCATAACGCCCCAGGCGATGCCGTAGCGGGCCTCGTTCAGGCACTTGAACGGAGCCGAGAGGCCCTTCGCTCCGGGGAGCATCGCATCTGCAGGCAGACGCACGTCGGTGAGCTCGATTTCGGTCTGCAGCGAGGCACGCATCGAGAGCTTGTTCTCAATCGCGGTGGCCTTGAACCCCTCGGTATCGGTCGGAACGACGAAGCCGCGCACAACGCCCTCTTCATCCTTAGCCCAGATGACGCCGACCTGCGCGATGGTGGCGAGGCCGATCCAGCGCTTCTTGCCGTTGAGCACCCACTGGTCGCCGTCGCGGCGAGCAGAGGTGAGCATGGTGTTGGGGTCGGATCCGCCCTGCGGCTCAGTGAGACCGAAGAAGCCGATCGCTTCACCGCGGCCCATCTTGGGCAACCACTCCTGCTTCTGCTCTTCGGAGCCGAACTTGTAGATCGCACCCATTGCGAGCGAACCCTGCACCGAGAGAGCGGTACGGAAGCCCGAGTCTGCAGCCTCGAACTCCATCGCGACGAGGCCGTACGCTACCGACGATGCGCCACGCAGGCCGTAGCCCTCCATGTACATACCGAAGGCGCCGAACTCGCCGACCTCGGGAAGGAGCTCGACAGGCAGGCGACGGTCTTCAAATGCCTGGTCAATGATCGGGTTGATGCGGGTCTGCGCAAACTCTCGGGCCTTGAGCTGCCACTCGCGCTCTTCCTCGGTAACGAAGTCAGCGACGTTGAACAGCTGGTCAATCGTGGTGGTCATGAGATTCCTTTGTTCGTGGGGGATGCAGCGGGTTAGCGAGGAAGCCAGGTGGCGCCCTGATGTTCGCCGACGCCCGGGGGCGGCGACGTATAGCGTGCCGGGGTTTCCGAGAAGTGAATGGGTGCAGCGACCGAGCGCAGCGAATGCTCTGTACCGTCCGCAGCGACGCCGGTGGTCTCGGCGACCGCGTCGATACCGAGAGACTCGGCAAGCTCGATCGCCTGCGCGATCGTGTTCACGCGTCCTGCCGGAATGTTCGCAGCGGTGAACGCGGTGATCCACTCGTCGGCGTTGCGAGTGCGCAGCCGCTCCTCGAGCGCGGCACGCAGCTCGACACGGTGCGCAACCCGCGCCGGATTGTTGGTGAAGCGTTCGTCAGTCGCGAGCTCTGGGACACCGAGCACCTCGCACAGGCGCGTGAACTGACCGTCGGTGCCCACTGCCAGCGCTACCGACTGATCGGCAGCGTGGAACGTCTCGTAGGGCGCGATTGAGGGGTGCGCGTTGCCCATTCGGCCAGGCGATACCCCCGTCTCAAGCGTCGAAGAGGCCTGGTTCGCGAGGGCAGAGAGCAGGGAACCGAGCAGGGTGACCTTCACGTGCTGGCCGCGGCCGGTACCCCCCTCGCCGTCACGGGCGCGCAGCGCCGCCTGGATGCCAATGACCGCGTTGAGCCCGGTGAGGATGTCTACGAGCGCGACGCCAACCTTCGTGGGCTCGCCGCCAGCTTCATCTGCCTGACCGGTGATGCTCATGAGCCCGCCGACGGCCTGCACGAGCAGGTCGTAGCCTGGCAGGTCACGACCCTCAGCGTCTCCGAAACCTGAGATCGAACAGTAGATCACGCCAGGGTTCAGCTCCGCGAGTTCGTCGTAACTCAGCCCAAACTTGTCCATGGTGCCTGGTTTGAAATTCTCGATGACGACGTCAGCGGTGGCTGCGAGCTCTCGGGCGCTAGCAAGGCCTTCCTCGCTGCGAAGATCGCAGACTACCGAACGCTTTCCGCGGTTCACCCCAGCAAAGTAGGTGCTCTGTCCGATCGCGTTCTGCGGGGGCGACCATTGCCTGGTGCCGTCGCCCTCTGGGCTCTCGATCTTGATCACATCAGCGCCGAAATCTGCGAGGAGCATTGTGGCGTGGGGGCCGGCAAGCACTCGTGAGAAGTCAGCGACGCGAATACCGGCGAGCGGACCTGGTGTTGTCATAGCTCCACTGTAGGCGAAACGCATCACCCCGAGCGACGAAACCTGCACAGCCACAATCGCACAGGCTGTGCGAGAATGACACCATGGCGACGCTCTCTCAACTGCTCGAACTGCCTGAACTTGGCCTCTCGCTGCTCCAGGCGGGGCCGGGCGATCCCGAGCTCAGCTGGGTGTCTATCACTGAGCTGCTCAGCATGAATGACTACCTGGAGGGCGGGGAGATCATCATGACCACCGGCCTCTCCCTCGGAGCAGACGATCCGGGTTGGCGCGACTTCGTTGCGGGCCTCAGCCGCGCGCGGGTCGCCGCCATCGGTTTCGGTATCGGCGTGAACCACGAGACGGTGCCGGCGCCCCTCTTGCACGCCGCGAGCACCTACCGTGTGGCGCTGTTCGAGATCCCACTGCCCATTCCGTTCATCGCCGTAAGCAAGGCCGTCGCTGGCCTGCTCCGCTCCGACGAACTCCGCGCGGCGCGATCCGCATTGCAGGTGCAGCTGCGCCTCCTGGACAGCGCGCGCGGCACACAAGATCCCGCCGAGGTACTCGCGAGCATCTCGCAAGCCACCGGCCGCCAGCTCGCACTTATCTCCGGGCCCGACCGGATCCTCGCGAGCACGCAGGGATTCCAGGCAGAGGGGGCGGAGCTTGTCGCTCTCGACTCCGAAGGGTCGCTTCGGCTTGCAATCGCGGGCACTGGTCCCCTGACACCCGAGGGCAGCTCGGTCATCGCAGCTGGAGCGATGGCGTTGGGGTTCAGCGTGCGCAGCGACCGCGCATCCGACCGGGCAGAGCGCGAGCGTTGGGAACTCCTCACGGGGCGCATGCTCAGCGGCGCCCTTCCCGTCGAGACCGCCGAAGTGCTCTCCCCCGGAATCACACTGCCGGACACAGTGCGCGCCGTCGCAGTGCAGGGCTCACCGGAAGACATCTCAGCGTGGCGACGCGAACCGCGCATCGGGCTCGACCGACTCATCGGATCCACCGAAGAGCTCGCGGGCGGGCTCGCGCGTGCGTGGCAGGTCGTCGACGGCGCTGAACCGGAGGCCGCGGTCACGCGCATCGAGCAGCACGGCCTCGACCTGGTCGTCGGACGCCCGGTATCCCGCCAGGGCCTTCCCGTCAGTGCACGCTCGGCAGCCTCTCGACTGAGCGACCTGCCCGGCCGGGCATCGCTCTATGCGGAGCCCCGCCGGGCGCAGGCAATATGGGCGGATCGTGATGCGCCGTTCCTCGAGGCCGTGCTGAGCTTCGGCTCATCCCCCGAGCACGGGGCTGTCGCGCTGAGCCGTCAGGTACTTGGCCCGCTCGCGGCGACCGGGCCAAACGGGCAGGCGTCGACCGAGC
>JAGNOB010000269.1 GCA_017990305.1 Leucobacter sp. | reverse complement strand
GTCGAGAACGCCGTGAAGATTGCCCGTGCGTTCACCGGCAGGCGGGTCGTCGCGGCGCTCGACCACGCTTTCCACGGCCGCACCAACCTGACGATGGCGATGAACCACCGAGCCGCCCCCTACGGCACCGGCTTCGGCCCGTTCGCGCCAGACGTGCAGCGCGTGCCGAACTCGTACCCGCTCCGCGACGGCCTCACCGGGGCGGAAGCCGCAGCACGGACGATCGAATACCTTGAGCAGCGGATCGGCGTCGCCGATCTCGCGGCGGTTATCGCCGAACCGATCCAGGGAGAGGGCGGCTTCATCGTCCCAGCCGAGGGATACTTGCCAGCGCTCCAGCAGTGGGCCACCGCGAACGGCGTTGTTTTCATTGCCGATGAGATCCAGGCGGGCCTCGGCCGAACAGGCACCTGGTTCTCCAGCGAGCTTTTCGGGCTTGTCCCCGATGTCGTGCTCACCGCAAAGGGCATCGCAGACGGGCTGCCGCTGGCAGGCATCACGGGGCGCGCTGACATTATGGATGCCGCGCTTCCAGGTGGACTCGGCGGAACGTTCAGTGGAAACCCGGTGTCGATTGCCGCAGCGCACGCGGTGCTTGACCTGCTCGAGACTGGCGAGCCGTTTGCTGAGGCAGCGCGTGTTGAGCGCGCCCTCGTCGACGGACTCCGCGAGCTTGCCCGAACGTACCCTGAGATCGGAGACATCCGCGGGCACGGTGCCATGGTCGCGTTCGAACTGCTCGAACCCGGAACGACAACCCCGCTCGCTGGCCTGGCCGGAGAGATCGCCGCGCACGCCGCAGAGCAGGGCGTGCTCCTGCTCACCGCAGGCAGCTATGGCAACGTCATCCGCTTCCTCCCCTCGCTCGCGGTAACCACCGAGCAAATTGAGTATGCTGTGGGGGTGATCGGCGACGCACTCGCGCACACCCGCGCGAAGTAAGTCACCACGGGGCCGTCCGTCACGGAACGGCCCCTCCGGTGGGGTGACCGAATGGCTAGGTCGCAGCCCGCAAGGCTGTGTATGCAGGTTCGACTCCTGCCCCCACCTCTACGTCCCGTTCACACGGCGCGCCGCACGGCAAGAGCGTCACCGAGGAGTCTGATCGCTATGTGCCACGCACCGCTCGTGCACCGCTTCCGTCGGCCTGGGCCGCGCCGGGTCGCTTGAGACATGCAGGTCCTCGCCGCGGCAGTGCCGCTCCTCGCCGTGCTCGTCGCGCTGATGTTCGGGCGTTCCTCCCGCACCGCTGCGCTCGCGGGAATCGCTGTACTGCTGCCGCTGATCGTCTTTCTCTTCCCAACGCCGTGGGGCGACATCGCGCAGGCGGGAATCGAGTGGGGTCCCGTCGTCCTCGAAGTGATGCTCGTACTCGGCGGCGGTATCCTGTTTGCTGAAGCGGGACGATTTACCGGAAACCAAGCGCAGATTACGGGCTGGGTCACTCGCTCGCTCGGCACGGGGATCGTCCCTGTGCTCGCGATCGTGCACGGATTCACTCCGCTCACCGAGTCGCTCACCGGGTACGGGATTGGCGCAGCGCTCGCCGTGCCGCTGCTGCTCGGCATCGGGCTGCCCGGAAAGAAGGCTGCGATCATTGGCCTCATCGGGCTATGTGCGGTGCCGTGGGGATCCATGGGGCCCGGAACCCTCATCGCGTCGCACCTGAGCGGTGTTGATTTCGACACGCTCGGTGTGACGACCGCTCTGTTCAACGTCGTGGTTTTCGCGGGCGTCGGCGTGACGGCCGCCCTCCTGGTAGCGGAGCCGGGGAAACGGCTTCGCGCTGTCGCGGCCGGGCTGGGGTCCGCGCTCGCGCTGTCCGTGGCTGTGCTCGGCGCAAACCTCCTCATCGGCACGGCACCAGCGGGCGCGATCGGTGGGCTGCTGACGCTTGCGCTGCACATCGGTATTCGTGCGTTGCGCGGACACACCGTGCGACTGACGCGGCCCGTACTTCAGGCGTTCGTGCCGTACGCTGTGGTGCTCTGCGGCATGCTCGCGGCGACCGTCGCGTTTGCGATTGTCCCTGGCGAAGGCTCACTTGCCGAGGCCGTGGTGACGTCGCCCGCGTTCTGGTTATTCGTGGCCTCGGTGCTTCTGCTCACCACACGCCGCGGGTTCCTCCGCGAGGCTGCGGGAGCGGCCGCTGGAACCTGGTTGCTCGTCGCGCCGTCGACGCTGCTGTTTATTGTGCTCGGCGCGCTCATGGGCGTGAGTGGCATGTCCGAGGAGCTTGCTGGCCAGCTTGCCAAGCTTGGATCCGCGTACCTCTTCCTCCTGCCACTGTTCGCGGCGCTCATCGGATTCCTGACGGGCTCGAACTCAGGCGCCAACGCCCTCGCGGCGGGGGCCCAAACTGACGTGGCACTCGCGCTCGGCGCCGACGTGCCGCTCGCGATCGGGGCGCACAACGCAGCGGGGGCCGCCGCCATGATGGCCTCTCCCGCGCGGGTTGAACTCGCGACCAGCCTCGCGCGTGTGCCCGAGGAACGGGGATCCGTACAACGGTTGCTCCTCATGCAGCTCGGCGCCATCGCCCTTGTCATGGGCGCACTCAGCCTGGCGTTGCTGTAGCCAGCTCGCCAGCCTCCGTGCGGAACGCGCGAGGCTGCCCGGTTGCCCCACTGGGAGCGAACGGGCAGCCTCTTCCGATGACCGGCGTAGTCGCGAGTTACCGCTGGAACGGTACCTCGGGGAAATCGACCGGAACGTCGAGCGCGATGTTGATGTAGTTCGTGAACAGATTCAACCCGACCTGCGCGATGGTTTCGACGATCTGGCTGTCGGTCCAGCCAAGTTCGCGGAGCTTCGTAATCTCAGCTTCGGCGACCTGGCCACGCTGCTGCACGAGGGAGTGCGCAAACTGGAGTAGGGCGTCGATGCTCGGATCGTCAGAGTGCCCCTGCTGCGCGGTTGCAAGCTCCGATGCGCTCAAGCCGGCCTGGGCACCGAGGGCCGTGTGCGCAGCGAGGCAGTATCGGCAGTCATTCGTATCGGCGACCGCGACCGCAATCTGCTCGGTGAGGGCTGCGCCGAGCGCCCCGGTGGAGAAGACGCCGAATGAGCCCCACATCGACTGCAGTGCAGCCGGCGAGTTGGCAACCGCGGCGAACATGTTTGGGATCTTGCCGAACGCCTTCTCGACGCGCGAGAGGTTCGCCTGCGCCGCAGGGCTTGCGGTGTCGATGGTGAGAATGGGCACACGTGCCATGATGGAGCTCCTTCGATGAGATGCAGGCTGCCGGAATCGGCCGCCTGCATCGAGTCTCTCGAGAAATTCAGGATGTTTCGCACCTAATCTGCCAATTCTTTTGCCTAATCGTCTATATTGGCGTGATGGACCCCATCGATCGGCTCGACGCCCTGCTTCGGCGCTTCGCGGTGCGAGCCCAGCAGTTCTACGACGGCACCCTCTGCCACGCGCGCGCGTTTGAAGCCGTGCCGGGGCGGGGGTTCCTCCACATTCTCCGCCGTGGGTCGATGACGGTGCTCGACGGCGACCGAGGGATGCAACGAGAGATCAGTGAACCGAGCATCATTCTCTATCCGCGAGCGCACGCGCACACCTTCACTCCCGATGCGGATACGGGAGTAGACCTCGCCTGCGCGACACTCTCGTTCGACGGCGGGTCGATGCACCCACTCGTAGCGGCGCTTCCCGACGTGCTCACCGTGCCGATCTCGCACGTGCCGGGGCTTGACGCGACGCTCGACCTGCTGGAGAGCGAGATCAATGCGATCAGCTGCGGGCATCTGCACATTGTCGACCGGCTCTTCGAAGTCGTTCTCATCAAACTGCTCCGCCACCTGCTTGACAGGCCAACGGAATATGACCTCCCAGGCAGCGGTGTATTTGGGGGCCTCGCAGACCCGCACATCGCACACGCGCTCGCCGCAGTCCACGCTCAGCCAGGGGAGGCG
>JAGNOB010000268.1 GCA_017990305.1 Leucobacter sp. | reverse complement strand
GAGCCTACGCGCGATCATCGACACGAAGGCACTCGGCGAGAACACCGTAGTGATCGACTGCGATGTCTTGCAGGCCGATGGCGGAACCCGAACCGCATCCATTACTGGCGCGTATGTCGCACTCGCTGATGCTGTTGAGTGGGCGCGCACGAACGGCCACATTGCCCGCAACGCGAAGCCGCTCATCGACACGGTCGCAGCTATTTCGGTCGGCATTGTCGATGGCGTTCCGCTGAGCGATCTCAACTACATCGAGGACTCGGGCGCCGAGACCGACATGAACGTCGTTGTCACCGGTGCCGGAGATTTCGTCGAGGTGCAGGGCACCGCCGAGGGCACGCCGTTCAACCGGGCCGAGCTGAACTCGTTGCTCGATCTCGCCCTCGTGAGCACCTCCGAGCTCACCGCGCTGCAGAACGCCGCGCTCGCCGAATAGTCTTTCTTTCCTCACTAGAACTGGTACGTTCGGTCTCACCCGAACATCCTTGGAGTCACTCATGACACGCACTATCGTTCTTGCCTCGCACAACGCCAACAAGCTCATCGAGCTGCGGGCCGTGCTGGAGCCGCTCATCCCGGGGATCGAGCTCATCGGTTACGACGGCCCCGAGCCCGTTGAAGACGGACTGAGCTTCGAAGCGAACGCTCTGCTGAAGGCACGTGCTGCCGCGGCGCACACCGGGCTTCCCGCGCTCGCGGACGATTCGGGCATTGCTGTCGAGGTGCTCGGCGGAAGCCCCGGAATCTTCTCGGCACGATGGGGCGGGCATGCCCGCAATGACAAGGCGAACGTTACGCTCCTGCTTGAGCAGCTGTCGGATATCGCTGAGGAGCACCGCGGCGCCGGATTCGTGTGTGCTGCGGCCCTTGTTACTCCCGAGGGTGACGAGGTGTGCGAGCTCGGAGTGTGGGCGGGTTCGCTGCTCACGGAGCCCGTCGGCGAGAACGGGTTCGGCTACGATCCGATTTTCAAGCCCGAGGGGGAGCGCCGCTCTGCTGCCGAGATGCGGCCTGAGGAGAAGAACCTCGTATCGCATCGAACGCGTGCGTTCACGCAGCTTGCGCCGGTGATCGCGGAGCTGCTCGGAGCCTAGTTCCATTTGATGCGGCCTATTTGGTCGACTCGTCCCTCATAATTGATAGACGCGTCAGGCCGAGTGCCTGCGTACCTGTTAGAACCCGCATAGAACCGCTTGGCGTTTCGTGCGTGACCCCAAAGGCGGTTTCCTCGTGACGCAACCCACCGGTGGCCTCGTTCGGCCCGACGTAACCGAGACAGATGCCGCGGCCATCGCGAGTGACCACTACGGGGTCGACGTTGTGGCGCGCGAGCTCGGCAGCAACCAGGATCGTAACTTCGTACTCGAAGAGGCCGACGGCACTTGTACGGTGCTTCGCGTTGACCATCCGGTGTTCGATGATGCCGCCCGCGAGGTTCAGCACCTTGCGTTAGACGCCTATCGTAACGCCGGGGTGCCGGTGCCTGCGGTGCTCCCCGGGCTCGATGGCGAACTCGTGCAGTGGTGGGGCGGGCTAGCGGTGCGCCGAAGCGAGTTCATTGCGGGTGAATCCCTCGTGAACTGCGGCTACCTCGCGCCCGGAGTGATTCGCGAGTTCGGTGCGCTTGCCGCGGCCTCAGTGAATGCGCTCGCTGAGCTTCACCATCCGGGCCTCGACCGTGACCATATGTGGGACATGCGCGTCGCATACGCGCAGACAACGGAGCTCGCTCCCGCCATTGCTGATGAATCGCTGCGTGTCAGGGTGCTCGGCGCCGCCGAGGAAGCGGAGCGAGCGCTCGCGGAGGTCGCAGCGGAGTTGCCCGTGCAGGCGATCCATGGTGACCTCACTGACGACAACGTCATCGGGTCGCGCGGCGCTGACAGCCGGTTGCATCCGATGACGGTGCTCGACCTCGGTGATCTCTCCTCGGGATGGCGGATAGCCGAGCTTGCGGTTACGACCTCGTCGCTTTTGCATCACGAGGAAAACCGGCCGCTCCGTGCGCTCGAAGCAGTTGATGCCTTCCACGCCTCAGCCCCGATTACGGCGCCTGAGGCTCGTGCGCTGTGGCCGCTTGTCGTGCTGCGCGCTGCGCTGCTCGTCGCGAGCGGTTGGCGTCAGTTGGAGATTGACGGTGACAACGACTACGCGCGCGAACGTATCGCTGGCGAGCGGGCGATCTTCGAAGCCGCGACGACCTTCCCGCTCACCGAGGTGACCGAGCAGGTGCTTGCGCGTACCGGGTTTATTGGAACGCCGAACGCGGGCGGCGGACTGCGGTTGCAGGCCGCGGCCGCAGTTCCCGCGCCCACCGAATTTCCGGCGTCGCCGCTGCGCGCGCTGCTGCCGCGGTTGCTCGGCGAGGTTGCTGTGCTGGACCCAGGCGTTGAAGCGGACGCCCTCGACTCCGGCAAATGGCTCGCAGGCGACGCTGACGCGCAGCTCGCCGCCGCAGCTTTCGCCGACGGCGCCGCAGCCGCGGTCTTGCCCTACGGCGTGTACCGCCTTACCCGCGCCGAGATCGACGCCGCCGATGCTGCAGAGACGTGGCCGCTCGGCACGGAAGCATGGCTCGCCCCGGGGGCAGAGCTCGCTGTTGCGACGCCGCTCGCAGGTACCGTCGTTTCAGTGACGGGCCGGGGCTTCCTCATCGACTCTGGCGATGGCTGGTTTGCTTCCATCGATGGTGCGGTGCCGACGGTTGCCAGTGGCGCCGAGGTGCTTGCTGGCGAGCTCGTCGGCTCGCTGCCTGGCTCGTCAGAGCCCCGGCCGCTTGCGTTCATGCTGTGTCGCGCGGACGCCGTCTCAGGGCTTGCCCCAGCGATCCTCTCGGTTACGCTTCCCGTCGCGGGCCGGGCGCAGTGTGTCGCCCCGGAACGGGTGCCGGCTTGGCGCAGGCTTACGCAGGATCCGGCGCCGCTTCTCGGGCTTCCCTCTCTCGCGCAGCGCGACGAGGCCGACGACGAACTAGCGCGCCGGGAGCGGATCTTCGCGAGCGCGCAGGAGCGCTACTACGAGAGCCCCATGCAGGTCGAGCGCGGGTGGCGCCATCACCTCGTGGATACGACAGGCCGAACCTACGTCGACATGGTGAATAACGTCACCGGCCTCGGCCACGGGCATCCCGGTGTCGCGGATGCGATCTCCAGGCAGTCGCGCATCCTCAACACGAACTCCCGTTTCCTGTACCGCGGGCTCGCGGAATACAGTGAGCGACTGCTCGCCTTGCTGCCTAAGGGCACTGGCCTCGACACTGTGCTGCTCGTGAACAGCGGGTCGGAGGCTGTGGATCTTGCGCTCCGGCTCGCGCAGGCGGCGACGGGACGTAAGACTGTGGTCGCGCTTCGCGAGGCCTACCACGGCTGGACGATGGCGAGTGATGCCGTCACTACGAGCGCCTACGACAATCCTTTCGCGCTCGAAAACCGGCCAGATTGGGTGCACGTCGCAGACGTGCCGAACCGCTTCCGCGGAACCTATCGCGGCGAGGCGAACGATGCGAGCGTCGGTAAGCGCTACGCGGCGGATCTCGGTGCGGATCTCTCCCGTCTTGCAGATGAGGGGCGTGAGGTCGCGGCATTCGTGTGCGAGTCGGTGCTCGGCAACGCGGGCGGCGTGCTCCTCCCTGACGGCTATCTCGCCGATGCGTACGCTCGCGTGCGCGAGGCTGGTGGCCTGTGCATCGCAGACGAGGTGCAGGTTGGTTTCGGCCGGATGGGATCCTCCTTCTGGGGCTTCGAACAGTCGGGCGTCGTTCCCGACATCGTGACGATTGCGAAGCCGATGGGCAACGGGTTCCCGATTGGTGGCGTCATCACCTCGAAGGAGATCGCCGACGCGCTCGCGAGCCAGGGCCAGTTCTTCTCTTCGGCGGGAGGAAACCCGCTGTCCTGCCGGGTCGGCATCGCGGTTCTCGATGCAATGCGCGATG
>JAGNOB010000267.1 GCA_017990305.1 Leucobacter sp. | reverse complement strand
CCGTGGTTCCGGTCACTGCGAGCTCGCTCGGCCCGGTACTCGTGTCCGTTGCTGCGGAGCTTTCGCGCCGCAAACTCCGAGTAGGTCTGTTCGATCCGCTGAATCGGAGAGCGCCCACCCGACCCCTTGATGAGCGAGGCCACGGCGATTGCTCCAGCGTTGATCATGGCGTTGGCGGGGCGCCCGGTGTCAGGGTTTGTGGATAGCTCGTTGAATGGATCCCCCGAGGGCTCGACATCAACGTGAGCGTCGACTGCGTCCATGCCGAGATCCGAAATCGCGAGCCCGTAGCTCAGCGGCTTCGAGATCGACTGCAGCGAAAACTCGGTCCGCGTCGTACCAACCTCGTAGATGTGCCCGTCGACGGTGGCAAGCGCTATTCCAAAGTCTTCTGGATCGGCCACGGCACTCGACGGGCCAACGCTGTAGGGCGCGCCGTCTCGAAGCTGCGCGAGCTCAGCGTGTACCTCGCGCAGGTAACTCAGTACCGGCGACTCCATACTTGGAGCCTACCGGGCGATGCAGTTCACGTGTTCTGCTGGGCGGCCTATGCACGCGGAGAGCGTCTGTGCGCGCGGATTGCCTGGGCGCGATGCCTTCCGGCGAACGCGAGGAGCGTTCCCCCTCCGAGCAAGAACAGCCCAAGGGGCACACTGACCTGCAGGTGGGAGGTGCCGGTCGTGACGAGCCTCGCAGTGTCTTCCGGCAGCCGGGCGAGTTCGTCACCCACCCGCGTCCCGGCCGGCACAGTGTCTACCAAAAGGAATTCGATGTCAGTGCGGGCGGCAGCTGTCTGGTCGATGTCGTTGGCGTTACGCAGGATCGTGCCGGCGGCCTCAAGCGTCTCCCCGGGGGAAATGCTGCCGAGATACAGGTACTGTTCTGAGCCCGCTCCGGTCAACCAAGCCTGGGGCGCTTCGGACGAAGCCGCGGTTTCTTGGCCGGGCCGGGCCGGGGGCCTGACACTGATAGCGAGTCGTGCTGGCTCGGATTCGTAGCTCAGCGCGGATACGCGAGCTGACGCCAGGAGATGACCCTCCATGGACGATTCGCTTCGCGCCTCGACAGCCCACGGTTCCCTACCGCCCGCCGGTGGCATCGGGAGAGCAAGCCGCTCAGGCGTGACAGCGACGCTCAGCGTGTGCGCGGCTACTTCGCGGTCGCTCGATGAGCCGACTGAAGCGCCACCGGCGAACGAGATCGCGAGCCCCTCGCCGTTCGGGAGGGGCAAGTGCGCCCCTGCGGCGGAGAGCCACACGCACAGTAGGCCGATGCAGACTGCGACACCCGCCGCGCCGATGAACCGCCGCGAGGCGCGTGCGGAGCCGTGTCCCTGAGGCCGGTCTGCGGCTCGGCTGAGTGCGCCGCCGGCCGCGCCGCCCAACGCAATGAGGGAGATGAGTGAGCGCACCCAGGTGGCTTCGTCTCGAGCGGCAGATTCGAGCTTCGGGCAGGACTTGCAGGTTTGTAGGTGAGCGGCGTATTTCTCGCGGGCTCGCTTGGTCGCATTGCCGCTGACGATCCGAGCAAGCGCTTCGGGCTTGAATCCGCAGTCTGGGGGCGTCAGAGCGATGAACTCTGCAATGTATGCCTCTCGTAACGCTACTTTTGCGCGCTGGGCCTGGGTGGTGACGCTGGTGACCGTTACGCCCATGCTCTGAGCGATTTGCTTGCTCGTTTTCTCCTCGACGATGATCTGCCAGAGCACGTCGCGGGCACGAGTAGGTAGCTGTTGGAAAGCGCGGACGGCAAGGCGACGTGTTTGCTCGTCTTCGATGCTGGAAAATCCGGTTTCCACGATTCCCTGTTCGAGGTCCACGTGGTCGCGAGGCTCGCTCCGTGAGAGGTCCTTTCCGTGCTTCGCATACATGTTGCGCGCGACGGCGTGGAGGTACGCCCGAAGATTCTCCACCTCTGCAATGCGCTCGTCGGAGAGGCTAAGCGCCGTGGCGATCGTCGCAGACACGATGTCTTCCGCGTCTTCGAAGCTCGCGCCGCGACGCACGAGCGAGGCTTTGAGCTCGGCGCGCAGCTCATCATGGCTGGCGGCAAGACGTAGCGCGAGTTTGTTGAGCTCAGGCATTTCCGGTTCTGCTCCCTCGTGACGATGAGTGTCGTTTCGAATGCAAATGTGAAACCAAAAAAGAGATTAATTGAGAAACCTTGTGACAAAAAGGCGACAAGTGACTCTTACTTAACGTCGGCAATCGCCCGACACCCACATCGCAGGCGAGAACCCGTCTCAGGTTTGCCTGTGCAACATCCAATGAAAAGGAAGATTCATGGAAATGAGTTCTCAGGTTCCGAAGGCTCGCGGGAAGAAGCGGTTGATGATTGCGGGCGGCGCTACCCTCGCAATCGGCGCACTTATCACTGCCGCAGCGTTCACAGATTTCGCGAACCTCAACCTCGGAAACGGTACGAAGGATTCTGGTATCGGCGGCAACAACGAGTTCAACATCGAGGTCGTCGGCACCGATAGCTCCGGCAATCCGGTCCCTGGCACGTGGCAGGACGCCAACACTATTGAGGGCGTTGATATCAACGTTCCGGGCGCAGACAGCATCACGCCCGGCGAAACCGTATCGGTAGACATCCCGTTCCGGAACGCAAGTCCGAAACTGACGGCGGATATCCAGTTCGACCTCCAGGATCGGCCGGGCAAGACCTCCGACCCCGCGATCGCCGCTGCGCTGCGCTACACGGTTGAACTCAATGGCACCTCGCTCGTTTCTGCTGCCACGCAGGCCACGGTGAAGGATCTCGACCTCGGCAAGTACGTGACCGGCGAGGAAGGCATGCTTCGGCTAGTTATCGCGCTTCCCGACCAGGGCAGCGAGACCGCCAACAATGCTCTGCAGAAGCAGGTGTCGTACGTGCAAGCGCACTTCGAGGCGAGCTCGGTCAAACCGTAGCAAGACCAGCGGTAGCGGATAGATTCTGGCCCCCGAGGGGTCGGCCCGTGCCGCAGCAGGGTCGGCCCGGTGACGTGTCTATCGCCCCAGTTTCTGGGGCGCAGTCGCCGGGCTGGCTCGATCCCTTCTCCTGCCCACTCACGTTTGAGAAATGGCTTTGTTCACATGAAATCTCCCCGCACCGGGCGCGCACGAACGCTCGTGGCTTTTGGGGCACTTGCCGTATGCGGAGTTGCGCTGACTACCGCAGCGCTCAGCGACAGTGCCTCCGTGGAAATCGAATTAGACGGTTCTCAGAACCGCTTCGACCTCCTTGTTTCGGGTGTCTACGCAGACTCGACCGGTTCATGGCTCCCAACTGATGCCGACTGGCAGCAGGGCAACCCAGACGCATTTCAGATCCCGCTGCTCTCGGGCGACGAGCTGTTGCTGTCGCCAGGTGCTCGCATCGACGGCAGAATCGCGGTGAAGAACGCGAGCCCGAGACTGAGTAGCGGGCTCGAACTCACCATTCTTGACCCGGTGCCCCGCGGCGACGAAACAGATCCGACCACCGGTAACCGAGTCGAGCTCTTCGATCAACTCCTCTTCACCGTGAAAGACGGTGCCACACGGCTCTTCGACAGGGTTCCAGCTGAGCAGCTCACGAGCTATGCCTGGCCCGCCCCCTTCGCTGCCGGCGAGGTCAAGGTTCTCGACGTTTCGATAGAGATGTCGGAGGCCGCGGACAACCGCTGGCAACTGGCCACGACAGACGTGCAGTTCCACTTTGAGGGGGTGACACTGTGAGGGACAACCGAAGACCACACCAACGCCGAAGCGGGTCGCGCAGAGTGATTGCTGCGGCGGGGATCCTCCTTTTTGCAGGTGTCGGGGTCACAGTGGCGAACTTCACTGATGCGGCGACGCTGAACCTTGGCCACGGCATCGGAGCTCCGCGGCGCTTCGACATCGCTGTACGTGATGAAACGGGCAAGCTTCAAGACGCGGTGACCCCCGAGGGGGCGGTGCTGCTACCGCTCA
>JAGNOB010000266.1 GCA_017990305.1 Leucobacter sp. | reverse complement strand
GCGAGCAGCGTCTCGCGGCCGACGAGCACAGCGTGTCCATCGACGACGCCCTGCACGCCCTTGCCCTCGAGGTTCGCAAAGCCCTCGACCTGGGGCAGCGTCCCCACCTCTTGCGTGGCACCCTTCGCAATCGCCTGGGCGATCGGGTGCTCTGATGCGTCTTCAAGTGCGCCAGCGAGACGCAGCAGCTCGGCGCGATCAGCGCCTGGCTCAGTGACCACATCAACGAGAGTCATCTTGCCGGTGGTGACGGTGCCAGTCTTGTCGAGCACGACGGTGTCAACCTTGCGTGTCGACTCAAGCACCTCAGGGCCCTTGATAAGCACGCCCATCTGCGCACCGCGGCCAGTGCCAACGAGCAGCGCGGTCGGGGTCGCAAGACCCAGGGCGCACGGGCACGCGATCACGAGCACGGCGACCGCAGCGGTGAACGCGGCGGAGACGGGGAAGCCTGCTCCGAGCCAGCCGCCGAGCGTGACCGCCGCGACCATGATGACGATCGGCACGAAGATGCCGGAGATTCGGTCGGCGAGACGCTGTACCTCGGCCTTGCCGGTCTGCGCGTCCTCGACGAGCTTCGCCATCTGCGCGAGCTGTGTATCGGAGCCGATTCGGCTCGCCCGCACGACGAGGCGACCGCCGACGTTCGTTGTCGCGCCGGTGACGGTGTCGCCCTCGGCTACCTCGACTGGAACGGCCTCGCCCGTGAGCATTGAGGCATCCACTGCGCTGGTTCCCGTGACCACGACGCCGTCGGTCGCGATCTTCTCGCCGGGGCGGACGATGAACTCGTCACCGACCTGCAGATCTTCGACGGGGATCTTCGTCTCGACTCCCCCGCGCAGCACCGCAACTTCCTTCGCGCCGAGTTCAAGCAGCGCGCGCAGCGCGGCGCCGGCTTGCTTCTTCGAACGCTTCTCGAAGTATCGACCGGCGAGGATGAACATCGTGACACCCGCGCCGACCTCGAGGTAGATGTTCGCTGCACCGTCTGAGGGCGCTAGCGTGAACTCAAAGGGGTGTGTCATCCCTGGCACGCCAGCCGTTCCGAGGAACAGCGCGTAGAGCGACCAGAGGAACGCAGCAGACGTGCCCATCGAGATGAGCGTGTCCATAGTTGCTGCGCCGTGCTTGAGGTTCGTCCACGCTGCCTTGTGGAATGGCCATGCCGCCCACACGATGACCGGCGCGGCGAGCGCGAGCGAGGCCCACTGCCAGTAGGTGAACTGCAGCGCCGGAATCATCGCCATAGCGATGACGGGCACCGTGAGGATCACTGAACCGATGAGTCGGTGCCGGAGCGAGGTGAGTTCTGCGTCTTCTTCCTGACCCTCGCCGCCCGAAGTGTCTTTCTTGGCATTCTTCGGCGCGGGCATCGCCGCGGAGTAGCCGGTCTTCTCGACTTCGGCGATAAGCAGCGCGGGGTCGTACCCCTCGGGCACGGTGACCTTTGCCTTCTCGGTCGCGTAGTTGACTGTCGCAACGACGCCGTCGAGCTTGTTGAGTTTCTTTTCGATACGGTTCGCGCACGAAGCGCAGGTCATGCCGCCGATTTCTAGTTCAACACCGGTGTGTGCACTCGGGAGCGCAGATGTACTCATCTCTTCTTCCTATTCTTCAGTTCAGCGACGCGTGCCCGTTCGGGCTAGTGCGCAGCGGATTCCGGTGCCTGTTCAGCGGTCGCGGGCTCATGCTCTGCCTGCTCGCCAGAGGCGATCCAATCAGCGACGAAGCTCTCCGGCACGACGACGCTCGCGAGACCGAACGCGGCGCCGAAAGCTGCCACGAGTCCGGCCCCGTAGAGCGTGAGGCGGGCTGCGGTACTCACGACGCGCGCACCGCCTCATAGCCGGCTTCAGCGACTGCGGCGATGACGGCTGCGTCGGTGACATCACCGGTCGCGCTCACCTCAAGCTTGCCCGTTGCGGCGCTCACGGCGATGTCTGCGACACCATCAATCTGGCTGACTTCCTCGCGGATAGACATTTCGCAGTGCGAGCAGGTCATCCCGGTTACCTGAAATTCGGTCGTAGCCATGATGTTTCTCCTCACCTTATGGATACCCCCACCGGGTATCACCAACAGTGCAACCATATACCCCCTAAGGGTATCACGCAACCCCCTCCCAGGTGACCCGCCCGGCTCCGCCAATCACCCCATGCCCACACCCGCGGTGCCACGTCGCCTGCGCTCTGTTCCGGCCAGCGCCGCCCCAAAGTTACCGCTGGCTGTCCCGCGCGCAAACAGCACTTGGCCAGTGTTTGAAGGTTGTTGGACTGCCGGGTTTTCATCTTGTATTGACTTCTTTGCCACGGAACACTCAGTGATCGGGCCCCGGTCTCGCGGCCTCTTCCCCTTCTTTGGAGACACACGTGAAGAAACACTCAATGGCTGCCGCCGCAGCGGCCCTACTGCTCGGCGCGACCGGCGTCGGCGGAGCCGTCGCAAGCCCCGCACAGGCTCAAGCACCCGCTGCCGAGGGCACGAAAACCCCGAAAACCCTCGTGGTCGGCATCGACGGCGCGTCCTTCGACATCATGTCACCCGAGTCCACCCCGACAGTTACAGCCATTCAGGCCGGCGGTCTCACTGCAACGAGCAACCTGCCAGGTAACCCGATGGCGCCCACTGTGTCGGGCCCCGGCTGGTCGACGATTGCGACGGGTACCTGGCCGACAAAGCACAACGTCGTGAACAACAACTTCACGAACCCCAAGTACGACGAGTTCCCCGACTACCTCACGCGCGTCGAACAACACCTCCCGGATCGCAGCACGAACGTGGTCGGCACCTGGGGGCCGATCTCGACGACGATCTTCGGCGCTGCAGTCGACAGCCGAGCACAGTTGGGCAACGACACCCTCACCACGCAGGCCGCCATCGAAAAGCTCGCGGCCCCCGAGACCGACGACCTCTTCGTACATCTCGACGAGGTTGATGGCGCAGGACACGGCTCTGGCGCGACCTCGCAGGCATACCGCGAGGCGCTCCTCAAAGCCGACGGCCAGATTGCGCAGATGGTTGAGACAATCAAGGCCCGGGCCAGCTACCAGTCCGAAGACTGGATGATTGTGGTCACCTCGGATCATGGCCACAAGCCGACCGGTGGCCACGGCGACTCGACAAAACTTGAACGCAAGACTTTCGTCGCCGCGCAGGGCAGCCCCTTCGCCCCGGGCACAGAACGCCACGACGTCAAGATCTCCGATATCGCCCCGTCAGTTCTCTCCCACATCGGCATCGCCAATGACCCCGCATGGGACCTTGACGGGTCAGTGATCAACGACATTCAGCCGGACGACTTCGACTCTCTCCGCCCGCAGCTCAAGCCAGCCGTGCAGGAGCAGGGCCCCGAGCAACTGCTCGGCTGGACGAACACCGCGCCAGACGGATGGTCGGTCGACAACTCACGCATGCCGTCTGGTGGCGCCCCCGAATTCAGCGGCTGGACATTCATGAGCGATGATTTCTTCTCGAATGTCGAACTCGGCCAGTACCGCGAGAACAATGTGCACTCGCGCAATGTCTTCGCCGTCGCCGACTCCGACGAGTGGGCCGACGTGAGCCCGAAGGGCGGCAACACCTTCGACTCGACGCTCAAGAGCCCGGCATACGAACTCAACGGCAGCGAGCAACTCGACATCTCGTTCGTCTCGGACTATGCGGTCGATGACCCGCAGAAGGCGATCGTCTGGGTCGCATTTGACGAGGCGTCGGGTATCGCACCACACGAGCTCGTCACCTACCAGCCCGAGGGCAGCCGTTTGAACCCTGTCAATCGCATCGAACGCTTCACGCTTGAGCTGCCCCGTGGCGAGAACGGCGAGCTTCCGAAGACCGCGAGCCTCCACTTCGAGTACGCAGCGAACAACGCCGCCTTCTGGGTCATCGATCAGGTGCGCGTCAGCCAGGCAGACGCACCGGCCGCCCCCGCAGAGTTTGC
>JAGNOB010000265.1 GCA_017990305.1 Leucobacter sp. | reverse complement strand
CTCCTCTCGGGTGAGTTCCAGGCCGAGATTGCCGACCAGATGTACATGTACCCGGTCGACGAAGCCGTCGAGCTCCCGGCGAGCTGGGCGAAGTTCGCTCCGCTCCCTGCCGAAGGGCAGCCGCACGACCTCAGTTCGGCAGATATCCAGGCTGGCCTCGACGGCTGGCTCCGCACCCTCGGCGACGCCGTCGGTCTGTAGCCCTCCCGGCTAGTTCGACGAAGAGGAGACCACGGTGCGCGCGACGATCCGCCGCCCCCTCGGGCCGATTGCATGGGCGCTCGCCGCGGTCATCCCCGTCCTCTTCGTCGGACTCTTCTTCCTCTGGCCTGTTGTCGCCCTCGTCGCAACCGGTCTCACGAGCGACGGCCAACTCGACCTCGGCGGGATCTCCGAGGTGCTCGTTCTCGACCGCAGCTGGAAAGTGCTCGGCAACACCCTCGTCCAGGCAGCCCTCGCGACTGCCGTGGCGATCCTGCTCGGCGTGCCAGCCGCCTACGTGCTGTACCGGCTGGAATTCCGTGGGCGCGGGGTGCTCCGTGCACTCCTAACGGTCCCGTTCGTGCTCCCCGCAGTAGTAGTCGGTGTTGCGTTCACCGCCCTGTATGGGCCTGGCGGCGCACTCCACTGGCTCGGCCTCGACCGATCGCTCACCGTCGTTGTGCTCGCTCTCGCGTTCTTCAACGTTACAGTCGTCGCGCGCACGGTCGGGGGCTACTGGGCGCAGCTCGATACGCGGCAGGGGCAGGCGGCGCGCACGCTCGGCGCCGGGCCAGTGCGGGTGTTCTTCACAGTGACGCTCCCCGCCCTCGCGCCCGCTCTCGCCTCGGCGGGCGCGCTTGTGTTCCTGTTCTGTGCGACCTCATTCGGTGTCGTGCTCATTCTCGGCGGCCGCGACTTCGCGAACATTGAGACCGAGATTTACAGGCTCACGGTGCAGTTCCTCGATCTGCGCTCGGCCGCAGTGTTGTCGCTCGTGCAATTCGCGATTGTTGCACTCGCGCTCCTCGCCTCCGCGCTGCTGCGGAAGCACAACGAGCGGGCGCAGGCCGTGAGCTACGAGGTGCGGGCGCCGCGCAGGGCAGACGCCCCGATCCTCACCGTGTTCGGTGTGACCGTGCTGCTGCTCCACGTGCTGCCAATCGGCGCGCTCGTGTGGCGTTCTCTGCAGGGCGCCCGCGGCGCAGGGTTCTCGCTCGACAACTATCGGGCGCTCATTGATCCGCCACCCTCGTCGCCGCTACACGGCTCCGTCTTCGACGCCGCGGCCCTGTCGTTCGGCATCGCATGCGTCGCGACAGTGATCGCGGTGGCACTCGGCATGCTCGTGTCGCTCATTGTGTCGCGCCGACCCCGCTCGCGCGCGCTGCAGCGGGGGATCGCGTTCTACGACGCCGCCATCATGCTGCCGCTCGGTATCTCTGCGGTGACGCTCGGATTCGGCCTGCTGCTCACCATGCACAAACCGCTCGGCATCGGGTTCGACCTGCGCACCTCGGTCGTGCTCATACCCATCGCGCAGGCGCTCGTCGCACTGCCCCTCGTCGTCCGCACGCTCACCCCGGTGCTGCGGGCGATCGATCCACGCACCCGCGAGGCAGCGATGATGCTCGGCGCCTCACCGTTCAGGGTGCTGCGCACGATCGACTTCGCTCTGCTCGGGAGGAGTGCGGGGCTCGCGCTCGGCTTCGCGTTCGCCGTGTCGCTCGGGGAGTTCGGTGCGACCGCGTTCCTCGTGCGTCCAGACGCGCAGACATTGCCTGTCGCGATCGCCGCGCTCGTCGGCAACCCCGACCCCGCAAGCTACGGGGCCGCGCTCGCCGCGTCCGTCGTGCTCGGGGTGCTCGCAGCGGGCATTATGGTGTTGGCAGAACGCTGGCGGGGAGCCGGCGGAGTGGGAGGCAACTGGTGACGGAGCAACACGGGGCGGCGAGTAGCGGGCCTGCCGCGGTCCGCGCCCCTGGCGGGCCTGGCGTGACTGGCGGGGCTGGCGTGACTGGCGAGCCTGGCGCGACTGGCGGGGCTGGCGCGACTGGCGCGCCTGCCCGACCTGGCGAGCCGGACGGAGTCGGCGCGCGGGGTGGGCTTGCTGTAGCCGATGTGAGCGTCGCCTACCGACGGGATGAGCTCGTCGTGCGCGGGGCGAGCTTCGCAGTGCCGCGCGGCGACGTGGTCGCGTTGCTTGGCCCATCAGGCTGCGGCAAGTCGACGCTGCTGCGGGCGATCGCGGGCCTCGAACCGCTCGCGGGGGGATCCGTGAGCTGGGACGGCGACGACCTCACACGCGTGCCGCCGCACCGCCGCGAGTTCGGTCTCGTCTTCCAAGACGGGCAGCTGTTCTCACACCGCTCTGTCGCCGAGAACATTGCGTACGGACTGCGGGTGAAGAAGTGGGCCCGCGACGCACGCGAATCGCGGGTTGCCGAGCTGCTCGACCTCGTCGGGCTCACAGGCTACGGAGCCCGCGCGGTCACCGAACTTTCCGGCGGGCAGCGGCAGCGCGTCGCCCTCGCCCGCGCGCTTGCCCCGACCCCGCGGCTGCTGCTGCTCGACGAGCCGCTCTCCGCACTCGACCGCGAGCTGCGCGACAGGCTCGCGCTCGACCTCGCCGAGGTGCTGCGGGCAACGGGCACGACCGCCGTGCTCGTCACGCACGACGAGGGCGAAGCCGAGACCATCGCGGGCAGGGTGCTGCGCATGCGCGAGGGGCGGATCGTCGAGTGAGCGGGGACTCAGGAGCGTCCGGGCGCACGGGCGAGCCCGCCGCGAGCACGGAGCGTGCCGCGAGCACGGAGCGTGCCGCGAGCACGGAGCTGGCCGCGAGCACGGAGCTGGCCGCGAGCACGGCGCTTGCGGCCAGGCTCGCTACCCGCGTGCAGCGACGCTTCGCGAGGGCGGGCGGCTGGCCGAGCGTTGTCTTCATCGACGGCCGCTCGGGTTCGGGCAAGACGACGCTCGCGGAGGCCGTCGCCGAGCAACTCGTTGGTGCCGGGTGCGCTCGCCCGCAGATCGTCGGCATGGACGAGCTGTACCCCGGCTGGCGCGGGCTCGCCGCGGGGAGCGCCTCGGTCGCCGGCATGCTGCGGACGGGGCGCTACAGGCGGTACGACTGGTACGCGAAGCACTTCACGCCAGAGGTGATGCTCGACAGGGAGGCGCCCATCATCGTTGAGGGCTGCGGGTCCCTGAGCGCCGCATCGTTCGCGGCCGCCCGCGAGCTCGGCCCGGCATACGCGGTCTGGGTCGAGTGCCCGACCGCCCTCCGCAGGCAGCGGGCGATCGCGCGCGACGGGGAGACGTTCCTACCGCACTGGGACGCCTGGGCTACGCAGGAAGAGACGCACTTCGGGGCAGCGCAGCCGCTCGCCCGGGTGCACGAGGTCGTGCACGTGGGGGAGCGGACCTAGCTGCCAGGGCAATCAGTGCAGCTCCGCGCCGACATTCGCCGGACCAATTAGTGCACCGAGAAGCCCCCGTCGACAGCGATCGCCTGGCCTGTGACGTACGCGGCCGACGGGCTCGCGAGGAACACCGCGGCACCCGCAAAGTCGGCAGCATTGCCGTTGCGCCCAACAAGCGTGCGCGCCGCCAGTGCGGCAACGACGGCCGGATCCGAACTCAACCGCGTGTTCAACGGCGTCTGCACGAACCCGGGGACGAGCGCGTTCGCCGTCACCCCGTGCCCCGACCAGGCCTCTGCCTGGGACCGTGCGAGCGCCTCGACGCCCGCCTTGGAGACCCCGTAGGCGCCGCTCGACGCGAACGGCCGCTGCGCCTGCTGCGAGCTGATGTGGATCAGCCTGCCGTACCCGCGCTCGACCATGCCGGGGGCGAGACGCTGCCCGAGCACGAAGGGAGCCTCGAGGTTCACCGCCATTGTCGCGTCCCACTCGGACTCGGTGAGTTCGCCGAGCGGTGGGCGAATGTTGATGCCCGCGGAGTTCACGACGATGTCGATGCCGCCCTCGCGATCCAGCACGGCCTGCGCGAGT
>JAGNOB010000264.1 GCA_017990305.1 Leucobacter sp. | reverse complement strand
CGGCCACGCTCAGTGAGCTATCAGCGAGAACGTCGAGCGAGACTGCTTGCACCCCTGCGGGCAGCCGATCGGGAGACTGTGTTGTCTCATCGGCTGTGCGCAGGTCGTATACCGTCCGTACGCCGAGTGCTGTGAGCTGCGCTGCATCTTCCTCAGTCAGCCCGACGAGTGTGGCGGAGCGGTACAGTGCCCCGGGCCTCACCGTTCCAGAGACGGTCGGAGTGCCGCCGAGGTCACGCAGGTTGGGTGCGCTGGGCAGCACTATCGTGTCGCTCACAGCTGGACCGGTCGAGGCGCAACCCAGGTGCCGTTGAGCACCTCGGGGCGGGGGCGGTACAGTCGCAGTACGTAGTTCCACCCCGGCATGATCGGGAGCGCGTTCGGCGTCTCCCTGAGCTGCTCACCGAAGCGGATGGTGACCCCGCCGTCCGCATCCTTCACAGCAGTCAGGCTATTGATGCTGTTTACGCCGAGCTCGTTCTCTTCGAAATAGCCGGCGGCGTTGTAGAGCGACACTGACCAAAACGCATCGACCGGGACATCTGTGAGCGTGAGTGCGTACTCTGCGACTGGGAGGTTTTCGTTGACGCTGATGTAGGTCGCCTCGTACTCTGGCAGGCCGCCCCAGCCGGATGCCGTCCCCAGGAGATGCATGATGGGATCGACTTCAGCCTCAGTGCCGAAGGAATGGTCATACTTGCTCACGCCGCGCGCAAGGGTCAGGATTGCGTCGCGCGTTTCCGTCTGCGAGTGCTCCTCGTAGTCGGGAAGCGGGAAGTGTCCGGAGCCGCCGCCGGTGACTGCCAAGGCATCCTGCAGGCGATTTACTTCGGCGATATCTGCGGCATCCGCTGGGTCGACGAGGATTCGTGCGACAAGCACCGCGTAGTCGCTGCCGACGGTGTCCCGGGTGAGCAGGTGGTCACCCGGTTCGCGAAGGATCAGGGGGCCGTAGTGGTCTTGGTTGATGACCCACACGGAGATATACCGATCGCCGGCGTTCGGAACCGTCACAGTGACCCCCTCCCTCACATCAACAACGACGCTGCTGTAGAGCGTGTCTCGGTTCTGACGGATGATGGGCTGGTCATCGAGGGGTTTCAACTCGTAGGTGTGGTTCCACTCGCCAAGACTGCGGCCCGCTGAGAGCCGAGAGAACATGAGGTCGCTCTCGGCGCGGTTGAAGTTGAGGATGTTAACGGCTATCTGAGACAAGGTGTTGTCCTTTCAATCGATGAGATGGGGTGGGCAGTCTGCTAACCAGTTAGGCAAGGGCCTTCGCCTTGAGAGCCTCAAATTCCTGCTGTGTGATTGCTCCTGAGGCCAGCAGGTCTGCGGCCGCAGAGATTTCTGATGCGGGGCTCTTGCCAGCCGTTTCGCGAATGTACGTCGCAACGGCTGCGTCTGCGTCTTGCCCTGCTGCTCTGCTTCGGGCAGACATGCCCTCGCCGCGGGCGATCAGGTAGACCAGGGCAGTGACAAACGGCAGGAAGATGAGAAAGAGCGCCCATACGGCCTTCCACCAACCGCTGAGGGTGTGGTCTCGGAAGAGATCTGTGATGATTGCGAAAAGCGCGAAGAGGTAGCTGATGAAGACGACAGCCCAGAGCATAGAAGTGAGAATTGCCCAGAAATCCATGTGTTGTTCCTTTATTCAGTCGTCACCGACGCTGTGCCGGTGACGGAGGTTATAGCGCTGAGATGCCCTTGCCGAGCATGAGCACGGCAATGACTGTGAGGAGCACCGTGGTGATCACGGCGTTCTCCCGCGCGAGCCACTGGTGCGCAGACTCAAGCGGGGCACGGAGCCGATCCGCGGCAACAAAGAATGCAAGTACAGGCACGAGCACCGTTGACACGGCACAGAGCACGAAGACCGAAACCGCGGTCACTTCGGCTCCGACTGAGAGGCCGGCGCCTCCGATGATGACGCCCGCGCTTGCTGCGATGAGAAGATTCTTCGGTCGCGGCACCGACAGCAGCAGGCCGAGACCCAACGCGCGACCAAAGGTGAACGAGTCGATCGCCGACATCCACTTCGGCAGCGGTGCCTCCTCGCCCGCCTTGGGGCGCCCACGCCACCCCTTCACCGCGAGAAGGAGGAGGAGCAGAGCGAGCCCGAAGTGGATGACAGCCTGCACGGGGTTCGGCCCGGTCGAGCTTGCGTGCGGAGGCAGTAGGCCCGCGAAGAACACGAACAGGCTGACGGGGACCGCGGTGCCAGCGACCCATCCGATGAGGAACCCCGGTCCTGTGCGCTGTGCCTGCGGTGAGAGCAGCATGAGCATGACCGCGACAATCGTGAGCGGACTGATGGCGATTCCGAGGGTGAGCGGCAGGATCTCGCCGATGATTGTGGTGAGCACGTTAGGCACCTTCTTGTCGGGGAACGGTCGTGGGTCGGGTTGTTGGAGGCTGTGCCGACGCGGGATCTGCAACGGCAGCGCGATTGGTCGCGGAGAGTCGATCTGTGACAGCAATCACGCCGAGCCGCCTGAGCCGGGGAAGCGCCCCACTGCGGACCCGGCTGAACTCGAGGGTGATACCTTCCGCTCCGAGCCAGGCCCGGAGGCCCTCGAAAGCCTCGGCACCCGTGACATCGACGTCGGTGACCGCCTCCATGTCGATGATGAGCCGTTGGACAGCGCCAGTTGCGCCTGTGTCGGCAACTGCCCGCTTCACCGCAGTGACGAAGACCACGCCATTTGCGAAGAAGAGCGGAGCGGCCATGCGGACGACTAGCGTGCCCGTTCCACCAAGCAGTGCCTCCCTGCGTGAGGTTTGAGATGCGTCGCCGGGCCCTGGCGCAAGCAACTCAACGGAGAGTCCCTCAAGTAGCGACTCTGCGGGATCGCCCGTGTGCGAGAGCAGGTCGATGGCTGGGCGTGCGGCGCGCCGTGCGAGATTGATGAGCGCGAGAACGAATGCCACGAGAATGCCGGCGATCGCGCCATAGAAGAGCGTGAACACAAAGCACACCACCCCGATCCAGAACTCGCTACGCGAGAGACTCCAGAGTGCCCGGAACTCGCGGATCCCGAGTAGCGGAAGCACAGCGACGCCCACAATTGCGCCGATGGCTGGCATCGGGATGTCTGCGAGAAGCCCGGTACCGAACAGCAGGAAGAGCAGTGTGCCTGCTGCCAACACGAGTGAGGGGAGCTGGGTGCGTGAGCCCGCCTGATCCATCGCCGCTGTGCGACTTGTCGAGGCGCCAAGTGCAAACGAACCGCTCGCGCCCGCTGCGATGTTCGCTGCACCGAGCGCGAGCAGGTCGCGGTTCGGCCTGGTTTCGTAGCCGCGCTTCTCGCCGTAAGACCGGGCGACGAGGAGGCCCTCCGCGGATGTGACAAGGGTGAGGGCGAGCGCCGATGGCACGAGGGCGAGCCACTGGTGCCAGGCGAGAACGGGCCATGTCAGGATGGGCGGTCCGCTCGGAATCTCCCCGAGCACTTTCACCCCGACGGCCGGCGCCTGGGTGAGCACCACGACCACGGTTGCGAGCACCATGACGCCCAAAGCCCAAGGGAAGGCAGGTGCGAGCCGCTTCCCCAGTAGCAGGATGGCGACCCCGCCGACAGCGATGGCTGCGGAGGGCAAGTTGATCTGGCTGATGCCACCGACCAGTCCAACTATCTTCGCTGAGAATTCGGCGCCCGGCTCAATAGCAATGCCGAGCATCTTTGCGACCTGAGACACGAGAATGTCGAGTGCCAGCCCGCCGACGAAGCCCACAAGGATCGGTTTGGACAGGAAGTTCGCAAGGAAACCAAGCTTGAAGACGGACATCGCGGCGAAGAACACTCCGCAGAGGATCGCTTGGGCCAGTGCCATAGTCGCGTAGCTGTCCGAGCCTGCTGCTGCGAGCCCTCCGAGCGAGGAAGCGACAAGTGCTGCGGCAGCGGCGTCGGGAGAAACGACGAGCTGCCGCGATGACGCCATGAGCACCCAGATGAGGGTGGGCACGATAAGTGCGTAGAGCCCTGCAGTCGCCGGAAGCCCCGCGATCTGGGCGTACCC
>JAGNOB010000263.1 GCA_017990305.1 Leucobacter sp. | reverse complement strand
GTCAAGGGCTGCGACTGCTGTCGCGGTTCCGCAGGTGAGAGGAGCTGCAACCTCGGGCGGAAGATCGTCTGAGATGGTGACGATGGTGGTGCCCGCAAGCAGCTGCATGTGCGTGGAAAACCCGCCATTGAGCGGCCACTCGGGGGTGAACTTTTCGTGCCCGTACTTGCGGAGGGCGCGGCACTTTTGGGTGAGGCCACGCTGGCACCGATCACAGGCGCCACAGCTCACGGTGAGCGACCACACGACCCTGTCGCCGACCGAGAGGGGCATGCCTGCGGCGTTGAGCGTACCTTCGCCAACGGCAATGACCCTGCCAAGCTGCTCGTGGCCGAGTACGAGCGGGACTGGCGCGCTGCGTCTACCTGAGACGGTGTGCAGGTCAGAACCGCAGACAGTGGCATATTCGATCTCAACGAGCGCGTCACCCGGACCGAGTCGAACCTCGCTGACCGGTCTTGCGTCGTGCGGCTGGCCCGAATCACTCCACACCATGGCGGTCGCCGCAACCCCGGTTATCGGTGCGTTGGTGTCTGTGGTGTGGGTGTGCTGGGTCACAGCGTCGTCCTTTCGTCGTGTGGGCGGCAACTGGCTCCGCCCACACGGATGGGTAGCAGGAAGCAGGAAGCAGGAAGCAGGAAGCGGGTAGCGGTAAGCGGTGGGCGTACGCGGTTAGCGGAAGACGCGGCGCATCCACATTGCAAGGCCCTCGACCGCGAGCACGGTGACCAGGATCATGGCGACGATCGCGGTGACGACCCCGTAGTTTGATCCCTGGCCGGCGTTGAGCAGGTAGTAGCCGATGCCACCGCCGCCAACAATGCCGAGGATGGTGGCGGCGCGAATGTTCGTGTCGAGCAGGTAGAACGTGTGCCCGATGAGCGCACGCGTGCCCTGAGGCACGGTAGCCGCGGCGTACACCTGAGTGCGTGTTGCACCGGTGGCCGCGAGTGCGCGCTCGGGGCCTGAATCAACCTCCTCGAAAGAGTCGGCGATGAGTTTTCCGAGCAGCCCGACGCCGCCGATAGCGAGCGCGAGCGTACCCGCCTGCGCGCCAAGGCCTGTCACGACGATGAGCACGATTGCGAGTATGACCTCGGGGATACCGCGGATCACGACGAGGAGGAAGCGGCTGAAACCGCGGATCGCGCCGTTGGGAGCCACATTGCGTGCGGCGAAGGAACCGATCACGATGGAGGCGCCGAGCGTGAGGACCGTTGCAGCAAGCGCGATCGCAATGGTCTCACCCATTGCCCCGAACATCGTGCTTGCCTCGTAGTTACCGAAGCTTGGCGGCCAGAACTGCACGGCGACCGGCGGGATTTTCGTCCAGAAGGTGAGCAGGTCGCCCCACTGAATGTTCGTCACGAGCACGCTTGCGAGCACGACGAGGGCGCCAAAGGTGAGCCAGGCGGTGTTGCGGCGGCGGGCTGCATCCCACGGGCGGCGCATGGCTGCTGCGACGGTGGTTGGGCCAGCAGCCGCAACGACAGGCATTGCCCGTCGTCTTCCCGGCCGCTTGGGCCCAAACCTGCGGACCAGGCGGTCACCGATGCCGCGGCCCGTGGGCTGTTGACCGAGCATGCTCGCACGCACCGCGCTCGAGACGATCTCCATGAGAATGCAGAGCGCGAAGATGACGAGGGCATATCCCATGCCGAGCGAGTAGTTCATCGACTTGAACGCGAAACTCATCTCGCGGCCGAGGCCGACAATGCCGACGTAGCCGAGGATCACGGAGCCCCGCAAATTAATGTCATTGCGGTGGAGAATCGTCGCCACCCACGACGGCAGCACTTGGGGGAGAATGCCCGAGACGAACTCTTGCCAGCGGTTGCCGCCCGCGGCGCGGATTGCGAGGCGCGGACCTTCATCGATCTGCTCGATCGCGTCAGCGAACATCTTCGAGATCATGCCGATCGAGTGGATACCGATCGCGAGGATACCCGGAAGCGATCCGAGGGAGAACATGAGTACGAAGACCATCGCGAGCACCACGTCGGGCACGGCGCGCGTGAAGACTCCAAGGAACCGGCCGAACACCCGCCATCCGCGGCCTGGAGTGGTGTTTGAAGCTGAGATGACGGCAACCGGCACCGAGAGGACGGCGGCGAGGAGCGTGCCGCAGAGCACGAGGCCGACAGTGAGCCCGGTCAGGGCGAGGAGCTCTCCGGCAGGTGGGAAAGAGAGGCCGCCGATGCGGCCAAAGAAACGCTCCGCGTTGCTCCAACTCTCGAGCATCTTCGGCAACGAAAGGTCGATGCCGACGAGCGCGACGCCGGAGGCAACGAAGAGGGCGACAAGTGTGAGCGCTGCCGCGATGCGTTCGGGGGAGACACGTCGCTTCGGCGCTCGCTCGTGCGCCGGAGCAGCCGAACCGAGGCCGGTGCGTGCGAGGGGAGGCGCGAGGCTCACAGTCGGATCGCCTCTGCCTCGGCGAGGTCCTTCGCGACGCGCGCGAGGTGGCCTGGCGTCTCGAGTTCGCTCGTGAGCGCCTCAAACTCGGCCGTCGTCGTTGATACGCGGCCGTAGATCTCCATGACTTCCTCGCGCGTGAGGTTCACGGTGTGAGTGTCCTGCACGACCTCGCCGGCGCGCAGGCCGACGATGCGGTCGGCCCACGAGAGGGCTAGATCCACCTGGTGCAGGCTGCACACGACTGTGAGGCCACGGTCGACGGCGATATCGCGGATCAACGTCATGACTTGCTCGCTCGACTCGGGATCCAGCGACGCAACAGGCTCGTCTGCGAGCAAGATCTCCGGTTCTTGCATGAGGGCACGAGCGATTGCGACGCGCTGCTGCTGGCCGCCGGAGAGTGTGTCGGCGCGCTGATAGGCAGTGGCGAGCAGCCCGACCCTGTCGAGGTGACCGAGAGCCGCCTCGCGGCGGGCGCGACCGTAGCCGATGAGTCCGAGGCGCGGGCCGGTAATCGTTGCGAGGGCGCCGGTGAGTACATTCTCGAGCACCGTCAGTGACGGCACGAGTTCAAACTGTTGGAAGATGAAGCCTATCCGGCTGCGGAGGCTCCGCAGGCTCCGTCCGCGGAGGGACGACACTTCCTCGCCAAGCACCTGCACACTGCCCTCCGTCGGGGATTCGAGCCCGTTCAGGTGCCGGAGCAGGGTTGACTTCCCCGATCCTGATCGCCCGAGGAGCACCACGAGCTCGCCGCGGTTCACCTCCAAGCTTGCGCCGTTGAGCGCGGTGGTCTGGTCGTAGCGCTTGGTGAGGCCGGTGACGGAGACCGTGGGGATCGGGGAAGTCGTCATTGTGTTGTGTGTCCTTGGCTTGTCAGATCAGGGGCAGGAGCTGGTTAGGCCTGGCACTGGCTGGCGTTTGTGGTCTTGCAGATGTCGCGCACGGTGTCGTAGTAAGCGTCGTCGACGGGGGTGGTCTCGAAGAACACGCTGCGGAATGCGTCTGAGGCAGCGGACTCGATGCCTGCATCGACCATCTCGTCGGCCGAAACCTCTGCGAGTAGGTCGGTGATCTGCGCGACGAGGTCCTTCGGAAGGGCGTCGGAGACGACGATCGGCGCGCCAGGCACCATGGTCTCGTCGATGACCTCGACCTTGTCGCTCTTTTCGACCTCGCTGTCCTCAGCCCAGCCGGCCTCGCACTCGACGCCCTCACCGACCTTCTGCACGCTGACGTCGTGCTTGCCGGCGAAGATCGGTGTGACGTCGGTCTCGGGATCGACATCGTTCTTCAGCAGGTTGTAGCTGGGGAAGAGGTAGCCCGAAGTGCTCGACGGGTCGACGAAGCAGACCTTCTTTCCCTTCATGTCGGCGACGGTCTTGATGTCGCTCCCCTTTGGCACGATCGCCTGAGAGAAGTAGCCGGGCTCTGCGCCTTCTGTCGTCGTAATCGAGGAGATCGGGGTGATCTCTGCGCCCTGGTTCTTCGCGGTCACGTAGGTGAACCCGGAGAAGGAAGCGACGTCGATCTTGCCCGCGATGGAAGCCTCGATGAGCGCGGCGTAGTCGGTCGACTCGTGGTACTCGACCTTCTTGCCGGTCTCTT
>JAGNOB010000012.1 GCA_017990305.1 Leucobacter sp. | reverse complement strand
CGCCAGCCGCGCTCGCCGCCGGATTCGATCGGGCAGCCGCAGCCGGTGAGCGCCCGAGTGCTGCCTACGTGATCTCCCCGAGTTACTTTGGTGCGGTGTCGGACATCGCAGGGTTGGCGGAGGTCGCCCACGCCAACGGCGTCCCACTTATCGTCGATGCTGCGTGGGGCGCGCACTTTGGCTTCCACGAGGAACTGCCGGTGTTTCCCGCTGCGCTCGGTGCGGACATCGTGGTGACGAGCACGCACAAAATGGGCGGCAGCCTCGGTCAGTCCGCGATGCTCTTGCTCGCTGAGGGCCCGTTTGCTGCGCGGCTCGAACCAGCACTCGAACGCGCATACAACCTCACCCAGACGACGAGCGCGAGCTCGCTGTTGCTTGGCTCGCTCGACATCGCCAGGCGCAGCCTCATGCTCGAAACCGAGCGGATCGGCGAGAGCATCGAACTCGCCGAGCGGCTGCGCGCTCTTGTGCGGTCGCACCCGCAGCTCACGCTCGTGAGCGACGAATTCGCGAACTATGCGAGCGTCGTGACGGCCGATCCGCTGCGGGTATCGATCGGGCTCTCGCAGAGCGGCTGCTCCGGCTACGAGATGCGCGCCGAACTCGCGCGGGCGCACGATATTCTGCTCGAAATCGCAACCTCCTCCGCGGTCGTTGCGTTCCTCGGCCCTGGTAAAGAGCTCGACGTGGAGCGGCTGTTCACCGCGATCGACGAGGTCCTCAGGCGCACAGGCAAACGTGCAGCCGCCCACCAGTTGCCCCGCCTCCCAGACCCTGGGCCCCGGCGGATGACGCCGCGCGCAGCCTACTTCTCCGCAACAGAGGTGGTTCCCGCAGCCGAGAGCGTCGGGCGCGTGTCAGCCGATGCGCTTGCTGCGTACCCGCCAGGGATCCCGAATATCGCGCCGGGGGAAGAGATCACCGCTGAGGCGATCGCATTCCTCCGCGACGTGGCTGCATCCCCAATCGGGTTCGTGCGCGGAGCCATCGATCCTGCCGTCGATTCGTTACGCGTCGTGGTGTAGCTACGAAACAGGGTTCCCCGCCGCGGGTGAGCGCAGTAGTCTCGTAGGCCAAGGGGCGTCAGCCCCAGCTCGCCGAGAGGGGCCAACATGACTGGAGTCACGCAGACTGGCATTGAGATTGACCGCACGACCTCGGCGCAGCCCGAGGCCGTGTTCGCGGCGCTGAGCGAACCTGAATCGTTCGCGAGCTGGTTCGGTGGAGTCGACGTCGACGTTCCCGCGGACCAGCTCTCCTTCGCGGCCGTCGAGGGCGGGTCGTGGCGCGCAACGATGGTGTTGCCCGACGGCAACACCATCGACTGGCGGGGCACCTTCGTGCGGGTTGATCCGCCCTCGCGCTTCGATCTCACGCTCACCGACATGCCTGGGGCCGACGCGCCAGAGGTACTCGTCACGTTCTCCGTGTTCCCCGCGGACGGGGGAGCAGCGCTGCGGATGACGCAGGACACCCCGGATTTCCCGCACGAACAGAAGGCCGCAACGTTGGAGGGATGGCAGGTGTTCCTCGACGAGGTGCTGCGCATCGCCGAAGCAGCAGGCTAGTGTGATCGCCTGCCCGGGGCCGGAGTGGGGAAGCTCCGGCCCCGGGCGTCGCATCAGCTCCTGTCGGGAGCGCCCACCGGTCCACGGTAGGGGGAGCTACCGAGAGTGGTGACGTCAGTGGGGCGTGTGGCCTTGTCGACGCGGTACAGCCCGTCGTCGGCAGCGAAGAACACGGGAGCCTCGGGAAACTCAAGCTCTTCGGGAAGCGCAGGCTTATCGGTCCAGCTGAAGAATGACCGCGAGAACGTGTCGCTATCCTTTCGGCCATAAATGCTGAGATCGCCTGCGGTGAGCGGGCTGAGGATGCACCAGTGCACGCCGTCCTCCACCCAGTAGGCGCGGTCGGAAAGCAGAACCGATTGCCTGTCGTGATCCGTAAAGACGAGATCCCAGAAGTCTTCGCCGAGTTCAGACCCGTGAACCAGGGCCATGAGGTCGTGTGAGTGCCACGCAGTGCTCGGTGACACGTCGGCCTCATTGTGCCATCCGGTCGCTGAAGCGAAGTAGCCCGCGGGGGTTTGGTACCCGGCGTAGGTGTTCAGACAGTTGCTGCGGAACGCTTCGAGCTCTGCGTCTTCTCCCTGGGCGAGCACCTCGTCGATGCCGCGGAGGGTGAGCCCCATCCCAGCGATGAGCATTGGCGTGGTCGAGAGGCGCTGCACCTCGCCGTCGACATACCAGTAGCGGTGATAGCGGGTGTAGCCCGCTTCGTCGGTCCAGGCTGAGCGGACGACGTGACGGCAGATGCCACGGGCCTCCTCGAGGAAATCTTCCCGACCATACCGCTGTGCGGCGATGACGAGGGGCATCACCATGAGGCCGTAGTACTCGGCTGGTTCGAGGATGCCTCCGCGCTCGCGGTCGAGCGCAACGCGGTAGGTGCCGATGCTGTCGGTGTCTGGCACCCCGCGCACCGAACAGAGGGTGATGAGCGTATCGAGGTCGGCTGCGATCTCCTCGTCGTAGGTGTCGTCTCCGGAAAGCTCTGTGTAGAGAAGCTTGACCCAGACCCGTGCGTACTCCTGGTTGCACGTGCCCTCGGGCGTTGGCCGCCCGCCACCGTACGCTTCGCACGCGCGGAGGTTGTTGCGCACTGCGGCGAAGATTTCGGCTCGTTCGTCGTCGCTGAGGTGTTGGCCGGCGTGACGCATGCCCTCGAGCATGCCGATACTGCCCACCATGTTGTGGATGAGCCCTGCGGTTGCTGACTCGCCCACCTGGAAGCCGATGTGTGCGTACTGGCCATCGGCTTGCACGGTCCGAGCTTGGAAGAGCATCATGCGTCGCCAGAGGTCGAGGCCTCGCTCGTCGAAGTCGCGGCCGAGCGCCTCGCCGAACGCTGCGGTTGCGGGAGCTGAAAACGCTTGGTGTCCGCTCGTGAAATCGATGAAGGTTGCTGGGTTGGTGCCCCAGACGCTGTGGTTGTGGAAGCCGCGGATCTGGCCGTTGTCGCCGACCCAGCTGCGCATCCAGCGTGCGAGCGCGCCGACATCGGGTGTTGCGGCAGTGTTCGTGGTCATACGGAAGGCTCCTCGTGTAGGTCCTGGTTGCGTGCAGCCCAGAGCAAGCCGCGGTGGATCATGGTGGTGGTCTCTGGGACATCGAAGTCGGCGAGGCGATGGCCAAGCGTGCAGACGAAGACACGCCCCATGCCCCAGCGCCTCGTCCACGTCACGGGCATCGGCACGGGTTCTGTCCATTCGGTGTCTTCGGCAGGTTCGAAGACGGTCTCGGCGAGCACAGTGTTGTGGCTGTCGGCGAGGAGCCAGTATTGCTCAGTGTGCACCGCAAACTGCTCAAGCCCTGCGGTGATGTCGCCGTCGCGTGCCGGCGACTGCGTGATGGTGACCGTGTAGTCCTGGAACCCATCGGGGTGATAGAGGAACCTACCGCCGACCATTCTCAGGTACGCGGCGTTCATGACGTTGGTGCCGATGATTCCGCCGTGCCATCCGGCAAATCCCGTGCCGGCACGAACGGCGCCCACCAGTGTGCGTTCTTGGCTCGCAGTGAGTGATCCGCCAGACCAGCAGTGCAAGATGAGGTCGGCCGAGGCGACTCGGGGTGCGTCGTCGTACACGGCGAGGTCTTCCGCGATGTCAATCGCGAAGCCAGCCTCGATGAGCAGCGGGATAAATCGTTCGGTCGCACCGACAGGGTCGTGGCCTTCCCAGCCGCCGCGAACGATGAGTGCCAGGCGCTGGTCTGCGTACTCGCTCATTGGAGTGTCTCCCGATTGAGAAAAGGCTTGCCGGCAACGAAGCGCCGCACCTCGTCAATCGCACCCTGCCCCATTCGGTGAAGCTCGGAGCCCATCGATCCCGCAATGTGGGGTGTGAGCACGACGTTGGGGAGTGCCCACAGGTCATGCTCTGCTGGTAGCGGCTCTGGGTCGGTCACGTCGAGAATGGCGCGGATTCGGCCGGAGCGAAGCTCGTCGTCGAGTGCGCCCTGATCGACGACAGCGCCCCTTGCTGTGTTGAGCAGCGTCGCGCCGTCCCGCATGCGCGCGAGCAGCGAGCGGTTGATCTGGCCGCGGGTCGCCGCGATGAGGGGCTGATGGAGCGAGACGAGGTCGCTCGTGGCCATGACTTCCTCGAGAGTGCCGGCACGGATGCCGAGTTGTGCCGCGAGTTCTGGGGTGAGTTCGGGGCTGTACGCGATCACATCAATGTCGAATGGGCGGAGGAGGGTGATGAGGGTCTTGGCCGTGTGGGAGAGCCCGACGATGCCGACGGTTCTGCGGAAATTGCCGACCCTGTGCGGCGTGGGCGCAGCGGGGGAGGCGCCGCGTTGCGCACTGAATCGCCGCGTCTGCGAGAACGCATCCTTGCCATCAAGCAGGATCATCGCGAGGGCGTACTCGGCCACTGGGATCGCGTTGGTGCTTCTCGCATTCGCAATCTCGAGGCCCGTGTGTTTCCAAGCCGCGGTGTCGTTGAGGCAGGTCGATCCGACGCCACCAAGGTACACAAGCGCCCGAAGCTTGGGGGCGTCCGTTGGGGAGATGCGTGGCGCACTCCAGCCGCCGATGACGAGCTCAGCCTCGCGGAGTGCCGCGCGGGAGGTGTCGGTGAGCTCCGTGATGACTGCGTCGTGTAGCGATACGAGTGCGCGGAGCTCGCTCAGCATGTCGGTCGTGAAGACCTCTTCGGCGAGAGAGGCCGGGCTCATGAGCAGAACGGTTGACGGTCTGATGGCCTTCTCCCTCTTTGGAAACACACTGAAATTCATAACATATCATACCAATTTTGGTGTGGTTGTGACAGTGTAGACATCATACATGCGATGTTTCGTCGCACGTATGCTCACCTCGAAACGCGTGCTGCTGCGCGCGGGCCGAATAGGACAAAGGAGACCTTACCGATGAGACGTATGCGAATGCGGAGCGGAGTGGCGTGGGCGATGACCCTCGCGTTGATACCCGGAGTGCTGGGCTCGACGGCGGCTCTCGCCACAGAACAGGGCATCACTCAGGGGGCCGCAGAGCTCACTGTATACGTGGCGCCTGACGGTGACGATGCGAACGACGGGAGCATTGCCGCACCGCTCGCAACAATCGCGGCGGCCCGCGACGCCCTGCGGGGCCGAACGAGTGAGGCCGCGCAGGGGACGGTGTGGATCCGCGGGGGAACCTACGTTCTCGATGACGCGGTCACGCTGACCGGTGCGGAAGACTCGTGGGTGACCTACTCCGCCTACCGCGGCGAAGACGTCTCGATTACCGGAGCACACGCACTGCCCGAGGATGGGTGGCAGAAGCTCGAAGATGCCGACCTCGCGAATGCGAAGCTGTCGTCGAATACTCGACTGCAGGCCGCAGCGCGTGCCGGCACTTGGGTGTACGACCTTGGCGCCGCAGGCGTCGACCCAGGAACGCTCTACAAGAACGGGTTCAACTGGCTACAACAGCCATTCGCACCAGAACTCTCGGTTGACGGTTCGCTCCAGGAGCTCGCGCAGTTTCCCAACGCCGACGACTGCACCACCTCGCAGACCGAGTGCCACCTGTGGGGCACGGGAAAGAAATGGGGCGCAGAGGGGCCAGGGGACCTCACGCAGATCGACCTTGACGAGCGATTCGCGCCCCAAAGCGTTTGGGAGCGCAGCGGCACCTCGCCACGCGCCCAGTTCGAGGACAAGAAGCAGCAGCTTCCCGAAGGCGAATCGCGCGATACCTGGAGCCAGGATGAGCTGCGCAAAATGACGCCCTCGAACTTCAGGGTTGGAGCGCGGGCGCTCGAGAACGATCGCTACAAGACCTGGGCGCCAGAGGCGACCCCCGTTGTGCACGACTGGGGCACACGTGGCTTCGGCGACTACTCCGACATCCCGGTGCAGGCCGATCCCGAGTGGATCGAAGACATCGACAACACCCGCTACGAGACCGAGGGCTGGCTCAGCGGCTATATCGGGAACAACTACGCAGTGGAGATGGTGCGGATGCTGTCGTGGAGCGGTGACACGCTCTTCACAAAGTACCCCTCGATGTACATTCCGCAGGAGGGCTACACAAAGGTCAAGGCCTCCAACGTCCTCTCGGAGCTTGACGTCCCGGGCGAGTACTACATCGATCGTCACGACGGCAACGACATGCTCTACTACCTCCCAGAGGACGGCACTGTCGAGGGTAAGCGGGTCACGCTTTCCGCGTTCGACAAGAACTTTTTCCTGCTCGATGGGACCACGGGTGTCACGATCCGCGATCTTGAGATGTCGGAATCGCTTGTGAGTGGCATCCAGCTACTCGACTCGCACAACACCCTCATCGACGGCGTCGAGATCTCGAACGTGAGTATGGACGCGATCCGCATCGGCGAAACTTCGGAATCAATTACCGCGCTTCCCGACTACGAGACCGTTCGCGGTGGTACCGGAAACGTGGTGCAGAACTCATTCCTGCACGATCTCGGTGGTGGCGGCGTGCTTCTCGGCGGCGGCGACCGCAGCACGCTCGAACGCGGCAACAACGTTGCGCACCACAACGAGATTGCCCGATTCTCCAAACTCGCGACCTACACCCCAGCCGGTTACCTCTATGGCGTTGGTAACTCGTTTGAGTACAACGATGTCTACGACGCACCCCACATGGCTGTTCAGATCATGGGTAATGACATGCGAGTCAATCACAACTCGTTCCGTGACCTCGTGACAAACGCGGGCGACCAAGGCGTCGTCTATACAGGCCGCGACTACACGTACCTTGGCAACGAGATCGCGTACAACCTGTTCGACGGCATCGGCGGCAAGAACGACGCCTTCTATATGGATGATGGTGCGTCCGGCATGCGGTTCCACCACAACGTCGTGAAGGATTCGCACTCCGGCGTTTTCTTCCAATCGGGGCACAGCAACACCGCGAACGACAACGTGTACATCGATGTCACGCAGACCGGGCACGATCAGCAGTACGCAAGCAAGGGCGAGCGTAACGCCCTTGTCTCCAACGGCTGGGTGGTGCACAGCCGGTTCAACTCCATGCTCGAAGTCATCAACGGCGAGAAGTACAGCGCGACACCCGAGAACGTGGCTATCTGGGAGGACCACTACACGAGCGGCGAGCACGAATACTCCGACGGGACCCCCATCGACTTCCCTGAGACGAAGACGTGGTACGTCCCGCGCAATACAGACACTGGCGCGGTGTGCACCACGGCCGATTACGCGACGAGCGCGACGAACGGTTGTGACCGTGTGAGCGTGTGGGAGAACCCTGACTCGCTCAACGTGCCAGCGCGCGTGGAGATTGATCACTCCGTCATCATCGGTGGGGGCGAGTTTAAGAGCAGCACCATTCGCTTCTCTGAGCCAGCGGCGAGTTACTCTCTCTCGACCTGGAGCGACAAGATCAACACCAATCTCGTTTCGCCGGCGTCAACTGAGGCCGCAGGCCTCGATATGGGCACGCTGAAGTTCTCGAAGAACGGCGATGTCGCTTCCGCGTTTGGTGCGGAGTGGATCGATGCCTGGAATGCTCAGGTGGGGCTCGAAGGCGTGGGGCGGCCCGATCGCGGTGACGCATCGGAGCTGTGGGCCGAGGTGGACCGCGCTGAGAAGCTCCTTGCGTCTGGTGTCGCAGGGGACTTGAGTGCGGTGCAGCAGGCGCTCGCCACTGCGCTCGAGGTGGGTGCGGCGACAGGAGCACCCCAGGGCAAGATTGATGCGGCGCGACAGGCGCTCGCCGCAGCACTCAAGGCCGCGATGCCTGCGGTTCCTGGAGCCGCCGTGCTCAGCGACGACAACTCACAGGATGGCATTCGTGGTGGCTCGTACACGGTGACGGCAAATATGTGGTGGGATCAAAACGGTACCTCCCTTCGTCTCTTCGAAAACGGAGAGCTTGTTGCCGAGGAGAAGCTGACCGACGCAAGCCCTCAGGCGCAACGAGTTGACGTGGCGGTCGCTGGGAAGGCGAACGGTAGCTACGTGTATACGTGCGAGCTCGTTAACGTCGCCGGGGCGACCCCGTGCAAGGGGGCGCACACCGTCGAGGTGAGCGCGGCGACGCCGGGCAAGGTTGTGCTCTCGCACGACAACCACGACCGAGATGGTGCGTACGTCGTCACCGCCAACATGTGGTGGGGCACGAACGCAGAAACCTGGGCGTTGACTGAAGACGGTGAGCAGATAGCTGCCGGTGAGGTCGAGTCGCGCACGCCTCAGGCGCAGCAGGTTGAGGTGCCCATTGAGGGGCGCGAGACAGGTACTCGCGAGTATGTGATGACCTTCACAAATGGCGCGGGTTCAACGGAAAGTGCGCCCATAACAATCGAGGTTCGCTGAGGGTAAGATTGGCGAGCCGGGGGCCGGTGCACAGTGTGCGCCGGCCCCCGGTGTGTGTACCCAAGGAGAGTTTGGGAAAGCGCTATCCAAAGGCGGACGTAGGATGTATTATGAGTTGTGCCACTCAGTTCGAGGCAGAACACAAGGAGACGAAGATGTCTAAAGATTTTGGACGACGTAGGACCTGGATCGCGGCGCTTGCAGTCGCGCCCCTGATCGCGCTCACGGCATGCAGTTCTGCCGGAGCTCCCGCCGAGCCCGCGACAGACGGCGAGGTTGGTGGCGAGATTCGAATGCTCGTGAATATCACCGACAACCTCTCGCAGGATCGCTGGGATGAGATTGTTGCTCCCTTCGAGGAGAAAACCGGCGTCGACGTGAAGATCGAGGGCCCCACTGGCCAATCGGTTGCGGAAAGCTTCCCGGCCCTCCTCGCAGCGGGTACCGCGCCCGATGTCATCGAGTCGATCTTCCCGACAGCCGACACAGCGAGCGAAGTGCTTGACCTGACCGACTACGCCTGGGCCGCTAAGACGCCGATGGCTGACACCTACGCCACTGACGGAAAGATCAACGTCGTCGGTGTCGGAACACAAGCCCAGTCCGTGCTGTACTACAACAAGGATCTCTTCGAGGCCGCTGGGATTACGGAAGCGCCGAAGACCTGGAAGGAGTTCGACGCGGCTCTCGCAGCCCTCGCCGACTCCGGGGTTAAGCGCCCGATCGCGTTCGCTTCAGAGTGGGCGACCGGCGTGCAGGCGCAGCAGATGTGGCATCCACAGCAGAACGTCACCACCCCGGGCTGGCAGGCAGAGGTGGCCGCTGGGAACGCAGATCTGGGCGAGCAGTTCCTGCCGCTATTCGAGCGCATCCAGGGGTGGATCGATGCCGGCTACACAACGGCAGACGACGTTGCGACCGACTCGGGTACGCAGGAGGCAAACTTCATTGACGGCACCACGGGCATCTACCCGATGGGATCGTGGTTCACGACCACGCTCGCCGCTACCCCACCCGAGTTTGAAGTAGGGGTGTTCTCCCCGCCAGTTGAGAACGCAGACGACGCACCCGGGCCCATGGGCGCCACGCTCGCGTATCCATACATGGTGTGGTCAGGCTCCTCGAACGTCGCATCGGCTGCCGCGCTCGTTGAGTACCTTGTGACCGATGAAGACGCCATTCAGATGCAGGCCAAGGCTGACGGACTGATTCGTGAGGGTCTCGACACTGCCAACGACGAATACGCAACACTGGTGCAGGACCTCGTTGCAGAGGCGCCTAGCCTTGTCGTCCCAGGCAACCAGACAGTTGGCGATCTCGCGCTTCCTGTAGCCGGCTTCAACGCGAAGTTCACCGAGCTCGTGCAGGGTCTGTGGCAGGGTAAGACGCCGGCCGACACCGCTGATGCTCTGAGCGCCTGGTACGAAGCGGAGAAGCTGAACTAGTTATGTCCGCGGTCCCGACCGAAACAGCTGGGAGCCCGGCGCCATCATCCTCACGGTTGGTGCGCCGGGGCTCCTCGCCCCGCACTCCCCGCGCGACGTCAAAGAAGGCGGCGAAGACGTTCGACATCGCGCTCACGCTGCCCGCGCTGGTCGTCTACATCCTCCTGATGGTCGTGCCCGTCGGCTTTGCCGTGTACTACTCCTTCACCAAGTACAACGGCATCCCGACGCAGTCACCGACCTGGGTGGGTCTCGATAACTACACGAGGATCTTCCAGGATCCGGCGAATGAGATGCACTCCTCGATCCTCGTCACGGTCACTATCGCGGTTGTCGGGTCGTTGCTCGTGAACGTTGCGGCCCTTGGCCTCGCGTTGATGCTGCAGAAGCGGTCGAAGTTCAACAGTTTCGGGCGTGCGGTGATGTTTTACCCGCACATCCTCTCCGCGTTGATCGTCGGCTTCCTGTGGCAGGCAATCCTCGGACCGCAGGGTGCCATCAACGCTTTGATGGAGCGGTGGACCGGATCAACACTGCCGTTCTTGTCAGACCCTACCTGGGCGCTGAACACGCTTATAGGCGTGATCGTGTGGGCCCAGTTCGGCGTACAGCTCATCTTGTATATCGCCGGGCTCCAGGCTGTGTCGGTCGAAATGCAAGAGGCCGCCCGAATCGACGGAGCAAACCGGTGGCAGGTGTTCCGCCACGTGACGTGGCCCTCGCTCGCCCCGACCGTCACGGTCACCATCATCACGTCCATCCTGTCGCTGCTGAAGGTGTATGACGTGGTACTTGGCCTCACGAATGGCGGGCCGGGAGACGCGACCCAGACGTGGGCGTACGAGATTCTCGCAGTCTCGTTCGCGAACAACCGCGTTGGGCTTGCCAGCGCCCAGGCAGTGCTTCTCATCATCGCCGCGGGAATCCTGTCCTTCTCAATCATCGCCATGCGCCGCAAGTCGGAAGAAGGGGCGGAGGCAGTCGGATGAATCGCCAAGCCAAAATCTCGAACACTATTCGGGTCGTGTTTCTTTCGATCCTCACCCTCGCGATGCTCGTACCGATGTACATCATGGTCATCAACGCGTTCAAGCCTCAGCAGGAGATCCTGCTGTCGCCGCTCAGTCTTGACCCAGCGACCGCCACCACCGAGTTCGTTGAGGCCGCCTGGAACAGTACACAGTTCCCGGTCGTCGAGGGGTATGTCTTCACGATTTTCCTCGTGATCGCCTGCAACGTCATTGCCATTGGGTTCGCGATCCCTGCCGCCTACGTCATCGCGCGTACGCCGGGCATCGTGTTCTCGATCATGCTGATGTTCTTCGTCGCTGGAATGTTCATCCCGGCGCAGATTATCCTCGTCCCCGCGATCTTCGTGCTGAAGGCGTTGGGGCTTATGGGGACCGTCCCGGGGCTTGTGCTGTTCATGTCGGCCTCCATGATCCCGTTCACGCTGTTCATGTTCACCGGCTACATTCGCATGCTGCCGAAGTCACTCGACGAGGCAGCGACGATCGACGGTGCCGGGCGGCTTCGCGTGATTTGGACGATCATCGCGCCGCTGATGAAGCCGATCATCGCGACGGCATTCATTCTCAACACCCTCAGCGCATGGAACGACTTTGTGAGCCCGCAGCTTATCCTCGGGCCGGGGTCGCAGGCGAAGACTATTACGACGGGCGTCTATGCCGCTGTGTCTTCGTACGCGACGAACTACGAAATCGTGTTCCCGACGCTGCTCCTCGCGGTCGCACCGATTCTGGTGATCTTTATCTTCATGCAGCGCTTTATTATGGGCGGCCTCGCCGCCGGCGCAGTGAAGGGCTGATCCGCCAGCACACAACAGCAGCGCCGCCGGATGCACCGTTACAGTGTGCCGGCGGCGCTGCTGTTTCTGCGGTGTGCCACGGTGGGCACAGCTGGGTTAGCTGTTGCGGGGAGGAGTCGACGCGCGAACGGTGACCTCGAGCGGTAGACCCGTCGGCTCCCACTCCGAATCCACCGTTGCCCGGAACGCCTGGTAACCGATATCACTCAGCGGGACACGCACCGTCGTCAAAGGCGGCGTGACGTCGAGGCTTGCCGGTACGTCATCGAAACCGCAGACCGCGATGTCATCGCCCACCGTGCGCCCTGCGTCGCGAATTGCTGCCATGGCGCCGATGGCGATGACATCACTCATGCCGAACACTACGGTGCCCGGATCAACGCCAGCAGCAAGGAGGCGCTTCATGGTGTCGTAGCCGGAGTCGCGCTGAAAACTGCCGTGTTCGACACTGAGCACGCTGCCCCCACCCGCCGCAAACCCGGCCGAAAAGCCTGAGACGCGGTCGTCTGAAGTGCGGATGCCGCGCGAGGCTGCAAGGATAATCGCGGAGCGGTAGCCGAGGAGGGCCATCTCTGCGCCAAGCATGCGAGCGCCGCCGACATTGTCGATGTGTACGGCCTCGCCGACTGGCACGCTCGCGCCAAAGGTGACGACACGACCGCCGAACTGCTGGAACGCGCGGAGCTCGTCAGCCGTCGATTCGTCTTCGTGCCCGCGAGACGCCGCGAGGATGAGACCGCGGGGGCGTTGGCCGCGGAGCGTGCGGATGATGGCGCGTTCACGCGCTGGATCACGCTCGGTCACGGCGATCGTGACGATGAGACCCTCTTCGTCAGCGCCGCGCGCGACGCCCGCAGCGATGAGCCCGAAATAGGGGTCAGAGATATCTGCCACGAGCAGCGCGACAACCGCCGACGTGCCGCGCGCAGTTGCCTGTGCGGAGACGTTGGCGGTGTACCCGAGCGTCTCCGCGGCGGCTTCGACTCTCACGCGGAAAGATTCAGCGACTTTGCGGGTAGAGCCGTTGAGCACCCGAGAGGCGGTGGCAAGTGAGACACCGGCCTCTCGGGCTACATCATCCAGTGTGGGCGCTGACGCCCGCGCGGTCTTCGGTGATTCCGCTGCCATAATTCGAGCTTACTAGTCGAAGCGCTCGCCGGCGGTGCGGCTCATAGGTGGGGAGCGACGGCCGCGCCGAAGGTGAGCGCGGTCTGTCGAACAACTTCCAGGGGCGGAGCTGCCCAGATCGCCTCGTTGAAGATCTCCACCTCAATATCGCCGGTGTACCCGGCGTCGACGACGGCGCGTGTGAGCGAGCCGAAGTCGATCACACCGTCCCCGGTGTAATGCCTGCCGAGCAGTACGTCGGCGGGCAGCGGAGTCTTCCAGTCGCACACCTGGTAGGTTGCGATCCGCTTTTCGCGACCCGCGCGTGCAATCTGTTCGAAGACCTGCGGATCCCACCAAATATGGAAGGTGTCAACGGCTGCGCCGACAACTTCAGGGGCGAAATCTGCTGCGATGTCGAGTGCCTGACCGAGCGTCGAGACGACGGCACGGTCGGAAGCGTACATCGGGTGGAGCGGCTCAATCGCGAGTGTCACGCCCGCGGCTTTGGCATCATCCGCGAGTACGCCGATGGCGTCACGGACGCGCTCTCGCGCCCCGACGAGGTCGCGTGAGCCATCGGGGAGGCCTCCCGCGACGAGCACGAGCACCGCTGTGGACCCGGCCGCCGCGGCAGCAGCGAGCGCCGCTGTCTCTTCGATGGCGCGCCGGTTGTCGTCGAGCGCGGCGCGCCGTTCTGGCCCCTCGGGCAGAGTGAAGAAACCCCCGCGGCAGTGCGTGGTGAACCGCAGGCCCGAATCGGCGAGCATCTTCGTAGC
>JAGNOB010000262.1 GCA_017990305.1 Leucobacter sp. | reverse complement strand
TTAAATTCGTCGCCGCGCACAACCATGAGGTCTTTGAGTTCGCGCATCAAGACGGCGGCGTGAACGTCTGCGAAGCGTGCCACCCGAGAGAGCGGCTTCGTCGCTCCGCCCTGCCCGGGTTCAAGCAGCGCTCGCAGAACGCGACGCGTTGAACTTCGTGACCGAGCAATCCCCGCAATATCGTTGGCGGGCGGGCCCACCGCGATCACTGCCGACATCCTGCCCCCTACCCGGTCGAGGAAGTCTTCCATGGTGCGGACGGCGTGCGCCCCACCAGGGTCGTTGGGTTCGGGGAGAATTCCGTACGCGGTATCGCCGAGCTGCGCGACAGCGGATCCGGGTCGCATCGCAGAGAGGTGCACGGCTAGCGCGTCAGTGAACCGCTCGCGCTCGGCCATCAGAGCCTGATCCGTGCCCTCCGTTGCGGCATGGTCAGTGCCGGTGAGCACCGCGGCGACGACGCACACAGACTGGCCAGCCAGATTGAGCCGCGAGAGCGCCTCACTCGCACCCGAGCCTCCCTCGAGTGCGGTGCTGAGCAGTTCTGCACGCAGGCGTCGTTGCACGTCAGCGCCGGCACGCAGCCGCAACAGGTGCAATGCGACAAGTTTGGCTGCGTCACGCAGGGTGACGGTGCGCTCGTGTGTGAGCGGGCCCTCCATCGCGGCCCAGATCGACCCAAGGACCTCATCGCCCGCGCGAACCCCGATCGCAACGCGCTGCGTCGACCCGTCGTTTGCGGAGACGACCGAATCGATGACGCCCGAATCAATCACGACGGGATCGTCACTCCGGTACAGGTGCCGGAACACTCCTCGCTCAGTGAGCCGCTCAGTGTACCGTTCGGGAACACGGCGACCGATGATCGTCTCCGCTCGCGCGCTATCCGCTTCTTCTTGCCTGCCCGAAAACGCGAGCACCCGCGAGGAACGATCCTCAATCGTCACCGGCGCATCGAGCAGCGATGCGATGGCGTTGGCTACGGCGAAGAGGTCGCCCGAGGGGATCCCGCCGAGCGAATCGACGTGGGTGTCCCCCACGTCGTCTTCAGCGAGGAGCGTACGGAGCAGAGCGGCAAGCTGTGTCCAGGTCGCGCCTCGGGCAAGCCCGAGCAGGACAACGCCGCGCTCGTCAGCTGCCTGGCGCACCTCGTCAGTGAGTTCTACGGGAGAGCGCACCACGACCGCAGCGACCGACTGATCAGGGAGGCCCGCGATGAGCTCGGCGAGCGCCTGACTGCCCTGCACCCCTACCCCGAGCACGAACGCGTGCTCGGGGTACAAGGGTTCATCGAAGGGGTCGAAGATGACGACTCCGCCGACGGGCTGCTGCTCGTCGGGTCGGCCATGCGCCACCTCGAGCAGCGTAATCCCCAAATCATCGAGGATCCGCGCGAAGCTAAACCGGGGAAAGCGGGGCTCGTGACGGTCACTCATGAAGGGAAGCATATCGCTCGTTCCCGCTCTCGCCTGGGCTGCACGCGCCTAGACTGCAACCCACTCGACGCTTGTCGTGAACGCTTCGAGGAGCTCGGGAATCGGCGCCACTCCGAGCCCCGGGCCCGTCGGTACGGTCAGGTGTCCGTCCTCCATCACCCACGGCTCAGTGATGTCGGTCTCGTAGAATCGGCTGCTTGAGGAGACATCACCTGGAAGGGTAAACCCTGGCAGCGAGGCGAGCGCAATGTTCGCTGCACGGCCAATGCCGGATTCGAGCATCCCGCCACACCACACGGGCACGCCAGCGGCGACCGCGAGATCGTGGATGCGGCGGGCCTCGAGGTACCCGCCAACGCGGCCAGGTTTGATGTTAATGACACTCGTGGCGCCGAGTCGGATCGCTGCTGCTGCGGTCTGCGCTGAGGTAATCGACTCGTCGAGACAGATGGGGGTCTTCATCATCTTTGCGAGGTCAGCATGCCCGACAATGTCTTCCTCTTCGAGGGGCTGCTCAATGAGCAACAGATCGAAGTCGTCGAGCTTTGCGAGGTGGCGCGCGTCGGCGAGCGTGTACGCGGTATTTGCGTCGACCTGCAGTTGTACATCGTCACCAAAACGCTCCCGCACGGCGCGCACTGCTTCGATGTCCCATCCTGGTTCGATCTTTAGCTTGATCCGCACGTAGCCCTCGTCGATGTATCCGCCGACAGCATCGAGCAGTTCGGGGATCGAGTCCATGATGCCGACAGACACCCCGCACGGCACGCGATCCTTGACCGAGCCAAGCTCGCGCCCGAAGGAGCGCCCGCTCGCACGCAGCTCTGCGTCGAGCACCGCGGTCTCGAGCGCCGCTTTCGCCATCGGATGTCCCTTGAACGGGTGCAACGCCTGCCCGACGCCGGTCGCGTCGCGCACACCAGCGATCGCGGAGATGAAGTAGCGCTTCATAATGTCGGCGGCGCCGTCGGTGTATTCGGGTGAATACAGCGGATCACCGAGAGTCACGCACTCGCCCCAGCCCTCTGCCTCGTCGGTGACGACCTTGACGAGCAGAATGTCCCGCTCAGTCTGCGTGCTGAACGATGTACGGAACGGCGAGACGAGCGGCAGCCCAACCCGGCGCAGCTCAAAGCCCTCAATCTTCATCAGTCTTCTTCTCCTCTGTTGATGCGTGTTGCAAGATGTAGCCGACTCCGCGCTCGAATCCGATAATCCGTGCGCCGTCGTTGAGTGCGTCAGTGAGTCGCTCGCGCAGCTCGCCGCGCCACTGCTTTGCCCGCTCGGGGTCAGAGACACGGAGCGTCTCGATGTCGTCGGGAACAGTTACTGTGTCGTCACCCGCGCCACACGGCGCAGGCAGTGCCCCAGCAGCGAGCGCCGACACGTGTTCGTCTCGGAGGTACCAGCGCACGAGCAACCGGTCGCTGAGATCGCCGGCGTTGATCGTGTCAGCCATCGCCCCGTAGAAGTTCTCGAGGTACTCGACCGGCAACGCGCCGAGCTTTCTGATGTTGAATGCCGCATTGCGCGAGACGAGCGGGTCGTACGTCCACTCGACAACGTCGATGCCCCGTTCGAGCGACCAGGCCCGCTGATGCAGCTTCAGTGCGTAGCCAATCGATCTCCCGACAGTGCCTGGCAGCACTCCAGCAATGTGGCTGTGCAGCGTACGCCGCTCGGGGCTGGAGTGCACGCCAAGCGACGCCCCAACGAGCTCGCCGTCGATGAATGCGCCGCTGATGTAGTTGCCCGTCTTCCCGAGTACCCTGAGAAACTCCGTCGGCACGACTGGGTTTTCTGCGGTTCGGCCCCAAATGACGGCGAGCAGCTCAGCCACCTGAGCCTCCTCATCCCGGCCGTGCATCTCGCGCACCGTCACCCCGGCAACCGCGGCAACACGCGCCGCGTCAGCGAGAGCTTGGTCAACGTCTTGTCGTGAGATGTCAGTCATCACTCACCCGCCCCGGATTCGCTCAAGACGTCGGCAATGAGCGCGCCGAGCAGTCTGGTTCTTGGTTCAATCTCGTCGACGAGCACGTGCTCGGTTTCGGCGTGAGCGCCGCCGCCGACCGCGCCGAGCCCGTCGAGCGTTGGTACGCCAATGCCCGCGGTAAAGTTGCCGTCGCTCGCCCCTCCGACGGCGACACCAACCAGCGGTTCAAGCCCCAGTCGCTCAGCGAGCAACTGCGCACGAGCGAACAGCCCGGTGGAGGAGTCGAGTTCGAGCACGGGCCGGTTCACACCGCCGATCACCTCGAGCTCGGCCCCTGACAGCACGGGCACGAGCGCGCGCATCGCGTCATCGACGCGGCGCTGCTCGGCGCCACTGCGGGCACGAACGTCAACCTTGCACGATGCCCGCGCTGGCACCGTGTTGCTCGTAGTCCCAGACGTCGCAGCCGTCGGTGTCACCGTGGTGCCAAGTTCGTCGTCGCCGAGCGCCGCAATGGCGAGCAGCTGATGGGCGAGTTCAACCGATGCGTTGACGCCCTTCTCTGGTTCGAGCCCGGCGTGCGCCGCGCGGCCGTGCACAACGAGTTCGTAGAGCGAGACGCCCTTCCGTTCAATCTTCAGTGCGCCGCCGTCCGCCGACGCCTCGAGGACGAACGCCGCCCGGGCGCCACG
>JAGNOB010000261.1 GCA_017990305.1 Leucobacter sp. | reverse complement strand
CGGAGCGGATCCTGGTACGCAGTCGCGGTGCTTTTTGCGAGCCCCACCCAACCAAATGAGGCGCTCGTCACCCCCGATGCGACGGTGCCCCGTTCGACGATGGTCACCGCACGGCCAGTTGCAGCAACGTGGTAGGCAATCGACGCACCAAGTACGCCCGCACCAACGATGATCACTGATGACGGTGATGGTTGCGGCATGTCGCTAAGCGTAGTCGCTCGCCAGCGGGGGCCGGCACGCCTCGATCACATGGAATGGGCTTGGGAAGAACCACGAGCGGAGCGGGCCGCCACGGTATGGGGTTGTGTGCAGCGCTCATTGCGGGTGTTGGCCTCTGGCTGCTGAGTGCAGTGCTGCTGGGTTCAGGCTGACCATTCGACGACGACGCTTCCGCTGTTCGGTCGCTCCTCTCGCCAGGCGATACCGTCACGTTCGCACGGCCACCAGTGCGGCACAACTCGCGACGCTCAACGACTCCGGTGCAGTGCAGAACACCCGATGCGGTAGCGGCGGGTAAGCGCTCCCGCAGCGTCTAGCGACACTGTGCCAGAGGAGGCTGGCGTGTACGAGCGGTTTGCACACGGCACACGGCTCACGGCACGGGGCACCGGGGAGACGGCGGCTGAGACGGGTTCCCAAGTCGACGAGATGTCGCTGTGTGTAGACAACATGATGGAGTCAAGGGCGGTTATGATTTACCTCGCTCAACCTGCAACGACCCCGTCAGCAATCGCGCGGAGCGCAGTGAGGTGCCGTGCGAAGGCCCGCTCACCCCTCGGGGTCGCTTCGACCCAGGTGCGTGGGCGCTTGCCAACGTACCCCTTGGTTGCCTTGACATAGCCAGACGCCTCAAGGTGAGCAATCGACTTACTCAGCGGTGAGTCTTCAGATTCCAGAATGTCGCGAAGCGTACCGAAGTCAATGACAGCGCCGTCGCCAAGCGTAGCCATCAGCGAGAACCTCAGCGGCGTTTGAAACGCGGAATCCAATTCGTGACGAGGATGGGCCACTACGCCTCCCCGCGGGAGCGACCACGGGGAAACACTGCCGACCCACACATGATCAGGAATACAAGCACACCCGCCGCTACGCTCCAGGCCGGTGAGAACCACGAAGCGACGTTGCCGAGGGTGAAGCCCAGAAAGGCGATGGCAGCGCATACGCCAAACGCGCTCCACTGGATCGAGCCCCACTCGAAACCCACCCGAGGCAGGCCGAATCGCGAGTCTCGGGCGAGGGTTACAAGCAGCAGGCACAAGAAGACGACCATGCCCGTTATGGCTGCTGCAAAGGGGGTGCTCGCCGTCGCGAGCAAAACTCCGATGAAGAGTCCGATGCAGGCGGTCATAAGCCGGATATCTGAGGGTAGCGGGGCGTTCCCCCACACCTCAGCGGAATTCCGTGGAGTTGCGAGGAGCCTCCGGAAGGGGCCGGCTGCGAGCACCAGCAGCATCACGAGCGGCAGCGCAGCATTGAGCCAACCTGGATAGCTGATACCGGCAAAACTCAACCCAATGAGCGCAACGAATCCCAGCGTCAGAAAGAGGTAGGCGAGGCGTTGGAGACGCGAGGGCTTGGCCTGGATGCTGAAGCGCTCGCGCGCCCCGGACTGGAGCGAGCTGAAGATGAGTACGGGAGCCATGAACGCCCATACTCCCGAGTATCCGCCAGCTCGCGCGCCGACTTCCGCCGGAGTGAAGCCGCCGTGCGAGAACAGGAAGGCCGCGAAGTACGAAGCCATGAGCACAGCTGACCACAGCGCCAGAATCCAGTAGCCCCGAGCAGGGGTACGCCGCTCGACGCTTCTTTGGATCCGCGCGAATTCGTCGAGCTGGCCAGAAGCGCTTGACAGACGATCCTTACTTTCCATATGGAAAGTATATTCAGGCGAAGGCGTGATCGTACAGGGCCACCGGTAGGCTCCTCGAAGCTCTCGTCACAATCCCTGCGCACACCGACCGCATAGATTCAGTGGGGCCGCAGTTAGCATTCGACAAGCAGATTCTGCTCGCGCGACGTCGGCATCGCCCTCTGGCTGGAAGCGCCGGGCTGGGCACCACGCTCTGAGGCTGGCCATCCCACACAACGAGAAAGCCCCCGGAAGACCGGGGGCTGTGCTGTGGGCGATGCCAGACTCGAACTGACGACCTCTTCCGTGTGAAGGAAGCGCGCTACCAACTGCGCCAAACGCCCGCTCCGCATGTGCTGCGGCGACTCGATAAGCATACACAGTGCGAGGTTCGAACGCACATCGGCGATCATTTGGCGAGCCCCTCACAAGTTCTCGGGGAGATTCCGCCTACGCTGACTCAACCGGGGCCGTCGGCTCTGAAAGCGTGCTGTCGAGCACGTCGTTGAGTTCGAGGCTCACATCGTTCAACTCCAGCAGGTGTGCGCGGATTTCATTGAAGCGGTCAGTATCTGCTTGGATCTCCTGCCGCACGAGATCCAAGCCGGCCTGCCGGTCGAGCAGCTGTGCCCGAATCGAGTCGAACAAATCCTTCTTCCCAGAGAATTCGTACTGCTCGTTGCGCTGCTTGAAATCTGCGGCGTCGGTGTTGAACTGCTGCACGGCGACGTCGTAGTTCGCACTCCGTGTTTCAATGTCTGCGCGGAGTGCTTCGAGCTCAGCGCTCAGGCGGTCAGCCTCCTGCTTCAGTTCAACAAAGACACCGTGATACCCGTCATAGAGATCAACAATGACTGAGCGGTCCTCAAACCATCGTGCGTAGTGTTCGCTGAGCACGGGGGAGAGCTCGCGAACCTCGGTGCCGAATACCGAGTGCAACTCGTTCGCAAACGCGGTGCGCGGCAGGCTCTCATAAACGCTCATTCGCTGTTTGAATGACTCGTCTTGGGCGGCGAGCTCGTCGTACTCGGCGATGAGGGTGCGCGAAAGAGACGCACGCTCGTCTTGATCGAGGCGAGCCCATGCTGCGTGGAGGAGCTCGTGAGCGGCAGTGGTCTCCACGACCCCGTTCAATCGCTCGTCGGTGACTTCAAATAGTCGAATTCGCCGATCGGCGAAGCAACCGAGGACATGCCCCTCCTCGGTGTGGTCCACTCCTGCGCACCAGCGATTGAAGTCCTCCCGGCCGCCAATCGTCGGTTGGGAGGCCAGAAAAATCCGATCCCCATCAGGATTCAGCTCGATCTCATCCTGCACCTGCTGCACCCGCGCTGAAGGCGCGAAGGATGAGGCGAGGAAATGATCGCGTATCTCTCCGCGATGCGAGTAAGCGATGACCCCACCGGCGACCACTGCGAGGGTGAGCGCGATCGCTACACCCCGCGCGATGCGCTTTCCTACGGTTCCTGCCATACATGTCATCGTATCTTCGGTGCCCGAAAAACCGCCTGGATACAACGTTTCCAAGCGGTAACGATGCGGCGACGCGCCCGGCGGTAGGGGCCGAATTTGCGCCTGGGCGTCGGCCTGTATAAAGTTATACACGTCGCCAACACGGCGGCGAAAATGCGGATGTGGCGCAGCTGGTAGCGCACAACCTTGCCAAGGTTGGGGTCGCGAGTTCGAATCTCGTCATCCGCTCTGGTGGCCGAGAGTAATCTCGGCCGCTTTTGGTGGCAAACATAATACGGTGGCGTGGCCGAGAGGCGAGGCAGCGGCCTGCAAAGCCGTATACACGGGTTCGAATCCCGTCGCCACCTCGGAACCAAAATTTAATAGCCTCACTTGTAGGCGCGATTGGCGCAGCGGTAGCGCGCTTCCCTGACACGGAAGAGGTCACTGGTTCGATCCCAGTATCGCGCACAGAGAAAAACAGATCAGCCCCGGATTTCCCGAAAAGGAAGTTCGGGGCTTTTTTGTTTGCTTGGCACATGCTTGGCCGACTATTGATTCGCGTTGTCACATCTCGATCGCTGCCTCTGCGATCCGTCGCTCTCTGGCGGCGGCGAGCTCATCCTTATGCTGCTCGGGCGACTTCCCATTGACCGCCGAAAGCGCTCGCTCAACATCGCCTTTCTCCGCTGGGCGGAAGCGGACATAGATTTCTGTCGTCCGCACGCTCGCGTGACCGATGAGCTCAGCGATCCTGGACATCGCA
>JAGNOB010000260.1 GCA_017990305.1 Leucobacter sp. | reverse complement strand
GTCATCGCGTTCGTACACCTACCGCTCGCAATCACCGCACTGATCTCGTTCGCGATCGGTCTCACCACGCCACCCATCACCCCCGCCGTGCGCACACTGTACCCGCGGCTCGTGCCGGGCAAGCAGATCTCGGCGCTGTTCTCGCTCGACGCTGCCGCACAGGAGCTCATCTGGGTCCTCGGGCCGGTCGTCGCGGTGTTCATTGGTGCACAGTTCGGCACATCGGTCGGACTCACCGTTGCCGCGGCTTTCATGCTCGGTGGCGGCGCCTGGTTCATCCTCAGCCGCCCGGTCGGCGTCGTCAAGATTCCACCGTCGCGCGGTGGCCTTGGGGCGGTCCTCAAGCGCCCGACAGTGGTCATCGCAACAATCATCGGGTTCTTCTTTGTTGCCTCGTTCGCCGCGCTCGAGGCCGGCGTGGTGCGCGCCTTCGCTCCCGCGGGCGACGGCGGCCACAGCAGCATGGAGTCTGGCCTCGTGCTCGCGATCTTCGCCGCAGGCTCGCTCGTTGGCGGCCTGTTTGTGGGCGGCAGGCCATTGCGTCCATGGTCGCTCGCGATCCGCATCGGAATCGTGCTGGCGGGCACCCTCGCGGCCCTCGTCAGCCTGAACATCTGGTGGCTCTCCATCGTGTTGTTCATCGGCGGTCTCGGCACCGCTCCGACCTTTGCGGGTATCTCGAGCATGATCGGATCGACAATCAAGTTCTCGGAGACCGCGGAGGCATTCGGCTGGATTGGCACCGGCCAGCTCGTCGGTGTCGCCACCGGTTCGGCGGTCGCCGGCATCGCTATCGATGCGATAGGTGCTGAGGGCGCAATCATCGTCTCCGCTGGGCTCATCACCGTCGCGGGACTCATCGCTACCCTGACGACGAAATGGGTGCCCGACCTCAAGGGTCTCGATATCGAACAGCCTCCAGAGACCGGCACCATCACTTTGCCGCTCCCCTAACGCGGGCGTGTAACAATTCCGCATGTTCTCAACGGATGTGTTCGGGTCGCGAGTATCTTGAACGCATGGCACATCGTCGTTTCGCCTCAGCAGCCGCCGCGACCTTACTCGCATTAACGCTTGCAGGTTGCTCAGCGAGCGCGCCATACGACGACGGGAACACCGGGCCTGTCGACGTCGCGCCCGCCCCTTCCGCACCGGGAGCCGCGCAGCTCGATATGTCCGCTGAGGCAACACACGACAACCGGTTCACTTCTGAACCCGACGCGGCGCCCGGATCGGTGCAGGACCGCGCCATCGTGCGAAGCGCGAGCATTGAGCTCACCGTCACGTCAGCTCGAACGTCAGCTGCTGCTGCCGCACAGATCGCACAGGATCTCGGCGGCACCGTGGAATCGCAGTCGCTCGCCAACAACGGCCAGACGGCGGAGCTCGCCGACCTTACGCTCCGCGTTCCCGTCGCGAAGCTCGATGCTGCAGTCACCGAGCTGGCGGCGCTCGGCGACGTGCAATCCGAGACCCGATCCGCGGACGACGTCACCGAAGCGACAGTCGACCTCGAGGCGCGGGTTGCGGCGCTCACGGCGTCGATTGATCGCTTGACCGATCTCATGACAGGAGCGGCAACGACGAGCGAACTCATCGAAGCCGAGAGTGCGCTCGCGCAACGACAGCAGGAGCTCGACGGCCTCAATGCGCAGCTCGACTCGCTCAAGGGTCAGGTTGAGATGGCGAGCGTGTGGGTGTCTCTGCGGGAAGCGAGTGCGTTGCCGGGCGGCGGTCCACAGACATTCTGGGATGCAATACTGCTTGGGTTTGCCTCGATCGGTTCCTTCGCCGTTGGCCTCGTGATCGCGCTGGGTGTCGCTCTTCCCTGGCTCATTCTGGTTGCACTGATCGCGTTGGCGATCATTGTCCCGATCCGGCGACGCAGGCGACGCGCCCGGACCGATCCGGCCCCTGGGAAAGCACTGAGCAAAAAACCTGCGGATTCAGTCGCTACGGACGATACGCCCTAACGATTCGCGCAGAGACCTCCCTGCATACTGCCTGAAAGAGCAGTGCGCGGGCCGCTAGTGATCCTCACTGAGGTGTGAAAGACTAGCCTGAACCAGACACCGACGAAGTCACTAAGGAGTGAGTCAAATATGGGCATCTTCGCCGTTATCAACCCGGCCACGGGCGAAACCGTCGCCGAGTACCCCGACGCGACAGCAGCTGATATTGAAACTGCAGTAGCGTCGGCACAGCAGACCTACCAGGAGTGGTCGCGCAAGACCACCGTGGCTGAGCGTGCAGCGCTCGCCAAGCGTGCAGCAGAGCTCTTCGACGAGCGCAAGGACGAGCTCGGCGCGATCATCAACCGCGAAATGGGCAAGCCCCTCGACCAGTCGATCGGCGAGGCAGAGTTCTCCGGCCAGATCACTGCTGCATTCGCGGACAACGCAGAGAAGTGGCTTGCCGACGAGCCCCTCGAGGTCGAAGACGGCCTGAAGACCTTCTTCCGATTCCAGGGCACCGGCGTCATCCTCGGCATCATGCCGTGGAACTACCCGTACTACCAGGTCGCTCGCTTCGCAGTGCCGAACCTCATCCTCGGCAACACCATCGTGCTCAAGCACGCCGCGCAGTGCCCCGAGTCGGCGCTCGCACTCGAGCAGCTGTTCCTCGACGCAGGCTTCCCGAAGGGCGCCTACGTCAACGTGTTCGCTTCGCACGACCAGATCAGCGACATCATCGCTGACGACCGCATCCAGGGTGTCTCGCTCACCGGCTCCGAGCGCGCAGGCGCAATCGTGGCCGAGCAGGCAGGCCGCCACCTCAAGAAGTGCGTTCTCGAGCTCGGTGGCTCGGACGTGTTCCTCGTGCTCGACACCGCAGACCTCGACCACGCGGTCGAGCACGCAGTCGGCGGCCGCATGGAGAACACCGGCCAGGCGTGCAACGGTTCCAAGCGCATCGTCGTGATGGACAAGTACTTCGACGAGTTCTCGGAGAAGTTCAAGGCAGCTATCGCAGGTCAGTCCTACGAAGACGGCGACTTCGGCCCGATGTCCTCGGAGGCGGCAACGAAGACGCTGGCCTCGCAGGTGCAGGGCGCTATCGACCAGGGCGCAGAGGTACTCGTGGGCGACAACGCTCCCGAGGGCAACTTCTACACCCCGTCGGTGATCACCAACATCACTCCCGCAATGGATGTGTACAGTCAGGAGCTGTTCGGCCCGGTTGCGCAGCTCTACAAGGTTTCGAGCGACGAAGAGGCGATCAACCTCGCGAACTCCTCGCCGTACGGCCTCGGCTCCGTCATCATCTGTGACGACCTCGACCGCGCCGAGCAGGTCGGTAACCAGCTCGACGTCGGCATGGTCTTCATCGGTGGCGCGGGCCTCGAGGGCGCAGACGTGCCCTTCGGCGGCGTGAAGAAGTCGGGCTACGGGCGCGAGCTCGGCAAGGTCGGCATGCTCGAGTTCTCGAACAAGAAGCTCTTCCGCTACTACGGCGGCTAATCGCTTCTGCAACGGCTAAGGGGCCCGGATCCGACAGGATCCGGGCCCCTTAGCCGTTGTGCCTCTGGTCATTGGGCGCTGACCGAGCTCGAGTTGCGCCCCGCGCCGCTAGCGGTCGAGAAGGCGCAGCTGCAGCATAGCTGCGAAGCGGTCGTCAGCGTCGTCAAGATCGATTCCGCTGATCTCCACCGCGCGACGCAGCCGGTAGCGGAAGGTGTTCGGGTGCACGAACAGCGTTGCCGCCGCCTGCCCGACATCTCCGAAGTGATCAAACCAGGCACGCAGCGTATCAACGAGGTGCCCCTTCTGCTTGCTGTCGTGTGCGAGCAGCTTCGATACGGGGCCAGTAAATTCGTCGCCGCGCACAACCATGAGGTCCTTGAGTTCGCGCATCAAGACGGCGGCGTGAACGTCTGCGAGGCGTGCCACCCGAGAGAGCGGCTTCGTCGCTCCGCCCTGCCCGGGTTCAAGCAGCGCTCGCAGAACGCGGCGCGTTGAACTTCGTGACCGAGCAATCCCCGCAATATCGTTAGCGGGCGGGCCCACCGCGATCACTGCCGACATCCTGCCGCCTACCCGGTCGAGGAAGTCTTCCATGGTGCGGAC
>JAGNOB010000259.1 GCA_017990305.1 Leucobacter sp. | reverse complement strand
ACGGCAAGGGAAGCGACATGCACCCCCACCCGCACGTCGACGCCGGCCCGAGCGACGTCCGCACGGAGCGCGTCGACGAGGGTCGTCATTCCGCCGGAGAGCGAAGCGACAGCGCCGCCGGCGGCCTGACTCGTGTCGCGGAGCTCCCGCGCCGCGAGCACGAGCGACCCCGTGCGCGCGATGGCGGCCTGCAAGCCCGGAACGGCTGCGAGCCGCAGCTGTTCGGGTGCTGCCGAATACACTCCAAGCGCAATCGGGCGCACGAGCCTGTCGCACACACGCGGCCCGACACGGCGCCGCACAAGTGCGGCAACAGTGGTGTCAGTCGGAAGGTCGCGCAGGCGCGGCAGCAGCGGTTCGATCGCAGCGCGGATCGCACCGAGCATGCCGAGATGCCTACGCGCGGCGGCGCCGAGCGGCCTCCCTGGGATGCCGAGCGCACCACCCGGCGGCAGCGGCAGCGGCCCGTCGGCGCCGATCACCCAGGCTCCCGCTGTCGCCGGAGACACTACCCGCTCGGCAAGCCCGAGCTCGGCAAGCAGACTGGCGACCGCGCCGCCCCGAGTCGCGAACGCCTCGGCGCCCATGTCGAATGGGGCGCCCGCGAGTTCGGTCGCGCGGATGCGCCCGCCAAGCTGCCGCTCTGCTTCGAGGAGCGTCACGCGTGCGCCACCGCGCGCGAACTCCCGTGCGGCGACAAGGCCCGCAACGCCCCCGCCAACGACGGCTACGTGCGGGCTAGCGCTCATGCGCGAGTTGCACGATGCGCGTCAGCACATCGGGGTCAGTATCGGGCGGCACGCCATGCCCCAGGTTCAGGATGTGTGCGGGTGCCCGCTCGCCTCGCGCGAGCACATCCTCGACGTGCGCCTCAAGCACCGCTGGCGGTGCGCTGAGGAACGCCGGATCAAGGTTGCCCTGGAGCGGGAACAGGTCACGCAGCCGCGAACTCGCCTCGTCGAGCGGCAGCCGCCAGTCAACGCCAACCGCATCTGGGTCGAGCGCGGCAAGCTCCTCGAGGAGGTGCCCAGACCCGACAGCGAAATGAATCACAGGCACCCGTAGCTGCGTCGCCGTGTCCCGCGGGTTCGGAAACGCATACTCCCGCGCGAGGCTCAGTGCGCGACGCGACGCCGGTGCAACATTCGCCCGATACGCTTCGACGCTCAGGGATCCAGCCCACGAGTCGAACAGCTGCACTGCGCTCGCGCCTGCCTCGATCTGAGCCTCGAGGAAAACCGCGCTGAGATCCGCCGCCCACGCGAGCAGCTCACGCCACGTCTCAGGGTCGGAGTGCATGAGCGCACGCGCACGCAGATGCTCACGCGACGGGCCACCCTCAACAAGGTAGGCGGCGAGCGTGAACGGCGCACCAGCGAACCCGATGAGTGGCGTCTCGCCGAGCTGAGCGACGGTGAGCGCCACGGCGTCACGGATCGGACCGAGCGCCTCCCGCATCCGCGCCGGCGTGAACTCGGCCTTGTACCTGGCGACATCAGCCGCCGTGCGCACGGGTTCGGCGAACACGGGGCCAGTGCCAGCCACGAGGTCGACGTCGACACCGGCGATCAGCAGCGGCACAACGATGTCGCTGAAGAACACGGCCGCGTCAACACCGTGCCTGCGCACGGGCTGCAGCGTGATCTCGCTCGCAACCTCAGGGTTCAAACAGGCGTCGAGCATACGATGCTGAGATCGCAGTTGGCGATATTCGGGGAGCGATCGCCCCGCCTGCCGCATGAACCATACAGGGACGCGTTCGGGGCGCTCGCCACGGAGGGCTTTCACGAGCGGGGAATCGCTCGTCGCACCGGAGACAAGTGGGTGGGTTTCGCTGAGAAGTTTCATCGGTCGAGATAGTAGCTCATAGATCTGATGTGATAGATCAGATGTGTTCAGGTTGGGGTGATTTGCTTGTTTTTCATCCACGCAACGACCGCTCGAACCGAGAACACCGCATGCTCATTTCGCTTTCTGTCAGCCTCGACCACGCCCCGTTCGAGCTCCTCGAGTCACTCTCGAAGCGCTCAACCGAGATCGCGGCAGGGCTCGACGACCCCACGCTCACCGCAGGCTCGGTCGTCGTAGCCACGTGCAACCGCTTCGAGGTGTACGCGGAGACCGGGCAAGACCGCAGCGACGAGATCCTCGCTCGCGTAGCGGCTGCCGCGCACATCGACCGGGTGGAGCTCCGGGAGGTCGCGGTACTCACGAGCGAGCACGCCACCGCGCAGCATCTGTTCGCCGTCGCCTCCGGGCTCGAATCTGCTGTGGTCGGCGAGAGCGAGATCGCCGGGCAGGTGCGGCGCGCCCACGATGATGCCCGCGACCGAGGCACACTCACCCACGACCTCGAACACCTCTTTCGCACCGCAACACGCACCTCACGCGACGTCGGGCATCGCACCGACATCCGTTCCGCTGGCAGGTCGCTCGTGCGGCTCGCACTGCGGATCTCCGAGGCACGAGTGCCAGACTGGCACACCGTGCGGGTCCTCCTCATCGGCACAGGCGCCTACGCCGGCGCGACGGTGACAGCACTACGCGCCCGCGGGGTGGAGACGATCAGAGTGTTCTCACCGTCCGGTCGCGCCGAAAGCTACGCACAACAGCACAACCTCTCCGTGACACACGGCGACGATCTTGCGGCAGCACTGGCGGAAGCCGATCTTGTCATCGCTTGCACCCGCGCCGAAGAACCGGTGCTCACTGCCGACCTCCTCCGCCCGGTCGCCAACGCCGACCGCCCGCGCCTGCTCATCGACCTCGGTATGCCGCGCAATATTGACCACGCGGTGTCAGAGCTGCCCGGCATCGAGCTGCTCGACATCGAAGGGATCGCGAAGCACGCCCCCGTTGCGGAGCTCAGCGCGGCTGCGGAGGCGCAAGACATCGTCAATCAGGCCGCCGCGGAGTTCTCCGCCTCACGCGCCGAACGCGACGCGCTCCCCGCGCTCCTCGCCCTTCGCACGCACGTCTTCGGCATCCTCGAAGATGAGCTGTGCCGTGCACGCATTGCCTCCGGGTCGACAGCGGGACACGCGACCGCTCAGCCCGTCGACTCAGCAGCCGAGGTCGCAGACACCGCAGCGACAGACGCTGAGGCCGCTGCCGCCGCCGCGCGCACCGCGGAGGTCGAGGCCGCCCTGCGACGGTTCACAGGCAAGCTCCTACACACCCCGATGACGCGGATCCGCTCCCTGGGGCGCGAGGGTCGCGTGCCCGACGCAGCTGAGGCCCTTGAGACGCTCTTCGGCATCGATTCGGCTGCCCTCGGCAGTGGGCACGAGTAGCCGTTAGGCCTGAGGCCTCGCCTTGCCCCGAACAAACACGAGCATCACGAGTCCTGCGAACATCAGCAGCACCGTGGCCGGGCCGGCAAGCTCGAGGGTCAGGCCCGCGCCACCGCCGTCTCCGTGCGCGTCAATGCCTCCCGTTGCGAGAAACGTGCTCGGGTCGGTCAGCCCGTGGAGCAGCACAGCCCAGATGAGGTTGCCTGTCACCCGCATCACGAGGTACATGAGCACGCCGAACACGAACGTATAGGCGAGCGTGCCAAGCACGGTGTTCAACGACTGCCCGGCAAAGATGTTCACGGCGTGCATCGCCGCGAACAACAGCGACGACACCGCGGCGACGATCCACTCTGAGTAGCCGCCGCGACGCAGCAGGGTGACCGCAACGCCGCGAAACAGGATCTCCTCCGAAAGCCCAATAAGCAGCCCCGACGCGAACGCCGTGACGATGACCCCGGGGCCATATGCGCCGTAATCGATGCCGATAAGCCGCAACACAATCGGCAGCACCACAACGGCCGGCGCGATCCACATCCACCACGAGCGTCCGACCGGTTGCGCCGCAAACAGCGGGCGCGGTAACCAACCGAGTGACCACGCGAACGCAAGCAAGATTACTGACCCGAGCAGCACTGGCAGACCTATGCTGGCGAACACGCTCGCCGGTGTCGCGAAGAGGTTCGTCTCGACGAGGTCTCGGGTGAATGGCAGAAAGGCGAACGGGGCAAGCTGATAGACGACGGCGTAGCCTGCGACCACAAGGAGCGCCCGCCACCA
>JAGNOB010000258.1 GCA_017990305.1 Leucobacter sp. | reverse complement strand
TAAAGTCGACGAGCTCCTCGACGAGCAGGAAGCCGCCGCGGCCGTCCTCTGCGAGCGCCGTAAACCAGTCACGCACCTCGTCAGCCTGCGAGACGACACGAACACCCTTACCGTCGTAGCCGCCCCTAGCGGTCTTGACGACGGCGCGGCCGCCGTTTGCGTCGATGAATTCCTGGAGGGCTTCCTCCGAGGCGACTGCTGCCCAAGCCGGGATTGGTACGCCGAGCTCGGCGAGCTTCTCACGCATGAGGATCTTGTCCTGCGCGTACTGCAGCGCATGCGGTCGCGGGTGCACAGCGACACCGCGGCGCTCGAGCTCGTTCAAGATCTCGTGGGGCACGTGCTCATGGTCAAACGTGACAACGTCAACGGTCTCAGCGAACGCGTACACAGTCTCGGGGTCGCGGTAGTCGCCCACCATGTCAGCAGCGCGTGCCGCGCTCATTCCCTCGGTCTCTGCGAGCACAGAGATCTCGAGCCCCAGATGGATCGCGGGCGGCACCATCATCCGGGCGAGCTGGCCGCCGCCGATCACGCCGACGCGGACAGTGGGATTCGCAGCAGCAACTTCAGGAATTTCGCTCACCCCTCCATTCTGCCGTATCTCGGGCTGGCCGGGAGCCAGCGCTACTCGATCAGGCGCACGGCGTCGCTCGTGCCGCCGCCCTCTGGCAGCCCGAGCTCGCGATCGAGGCCCGTCGCGATCCACGCCGAGGTGAGCAGCAGCGTGCGGCAGATGAAGTTAAACCAGAGCAGCAGGCCCACAAAGATAGCGAAAGGGGCAAGCAGCACGTTGCTCGTGGCGCCGCCGAGCAGTGCGGTGCCGAGGAGCTTCAGCACGAACAGTCCCGCAGCACCGACGAGGCTACCTGAGATGAGGTGCCACCATCCAACCCGCACTTCGGCGAGGTAGCGGTGGATCGCGACGAGCACGAGCACATCGAACAGGTACATGGCGCCGTAGCGCACCACCGTGCCGAGCCCGCCAAAGAACCAGTTGTCTGCACCGACCCCGAGCCAGGAGAGCACGAAGTCAGTAAGGTTCGAGCTCACAACGACGAGCGCGGCGGAGACGATAATCGCGAGGAAGAAGCCGACGGCCAGCGCGAGGTCACGCACCTTCAGTAACAGAGCGTTCCGGTATTCCTTGACTTCAAGCCCAAAGATGAGCCGGATCGAACGCCGGGTGCCTGTGAACCAATTGATCGCGACCCACACAAGCGAGATACCCGCCACGAGCGTCGTCCAGTCGAGCACCCGCGCGCCGAGCAGACTCTGCACCTGGATTGCCGAGTCCTTATCGTTCCCCAACAACCCCGGCACGAACACGTTGATCTGATCGATGATCGTGTTGAGCAGCTCCGGCTGGCCACGAAGCACGATGCCGAAGACACTGAACCCGACAAGCACGCCGGCGAACACCGCAAACAACGCCTGATAGCTCATGCCTCCCGAGAGCACGCTCCCACCAACATCGGTGAAATGGGAGAACGCGCGATACGGTCGCGTGCGCTGAATTCGCTGCCATAGGGTGAGCCCGCGTGCAATGACTCCTGGCTGCGGGCTTTCCTTCATGACAGCGAGTGTAGCGCGACCGCGGCCCAGACGATGGCTCGTGGCCGCGTGTTAAGCGCCCAGCTCCGCACCAAGATTGCAGTCCTGGGGGGATTGCGGTGAGGAGCCGGGCATTTAATAACACGTGAGAATCCACAAATCGTGACGCGCGTTCACGAAATTATTTCAAAAGGATTTCAGATTCGTAAATTCGCGTTCAGACCCGCGATACTGGTATGGAAGCAGTCGCGCTGGGGGCGCGGCTGCCGAGCATGGGGCACGCCGGCGCGGGATGCGTTGCCGTGCCTACGGGGGAACACTTCACGGGGGAAATGTGCGCAAGGATGTCAGCCAGGATCGTCAAGCGATGCCTGATGAGGAGCTCCTCTATGCTTCTCGAGAGGGCGACACCGCTGCCTTCGCGGAGCTCTGGGAACGGCATCGCAAACCCGGGCTCACCGCCGCACGCAGCCTGGCCCCATCTCTCGACCCCGAAGACCTGGTGTCTGACGCCTACCTCACCATCTTCGAGCTCGTGCGCGACGGCCGCGGCCCGCAGGGGGCATTCCGCCCCTACCTCTACAGGGTGATCCGTTCGGCGGCAGCGAACCGTTTCCGAACCGGCGAGCACACCGACGTTGAACTCTCCGACGCCCCCGCACTCCACGAAACCGCCCCGTGGGAAGACAACGCTTTTGACCTCAACGCCGTCACCGAGGCATTTGCCACGCTCTCGCCGCGCTGGCAGTCAGTGCTGTGGTACACGGAGGTCGAAGGGTTACCGCCGCGTGAGGCAGCGAAGCTGCTCGGCATCTCAGCGAACAGCACCTCGGTGCTCGCTGGCCGAGCCCGCGATGCCCTAAAGTCAGCGTGGGTCGAGGCCCACGTGAATCGGCAGCTCGCTGACGAGGCGTGCCGATCCACGATCGAGAACTTGCAGCGCTACCAGCGCAAGAAGCTGACTGCCAGAGTGACCCGCGAGGTTGAGACCCATATTTCTGAGTGCGCGTCGTGCGCGCTTGCGGCAGCGGAGGCGTCGACGCTCAACCGGCAGCTCGGGCTCGTGCTCGCTTGGATTTCTCTCGGGGGCGCCGGCACCGCGGCGCTCGCCGACCAGCTCAACATCGCCGGTTACATCGGAGTTGCCGCCGGTGGAGCGGCAGCTGCGGCCGGCGCACAGGGCGGAGGAGCTGCGGCCGGCGGCGGAGCTGCGGCCGGATCAATTCCAGCCGCCATTGCTTCTGGAGTCAGCGGGCTTGTCGGATCGATTGGCGTGCCCGCGGCGATCGGCGGTGCCAGCCTGCTCGTCGTCGCTGCTGTCGCCGGGGTGAGTTTCGCCGCGAGCTCCTTCCCCACCGAAGCTCCGGTCGCTGCTCCCGCCGCATCAGCGGGTATGGATCACGGTACTGACGACTCTCCCGAAGCCACTTCCCCAGAGGCGTCAAGCACGAGCCGCGAGCGAGAGAACGACTCAGATCAGCAGGCCGAATCCGCCGCCACGAGCGAGGTCTTCCCGGCGCTGGAACATACAGTTGTGAAGGTCGACGAGCTGCCACCCGCTCTGTCACCAGAGAGCGGTCACCTCGTCGAGGTGCCACAGCCGCTGCCGGTGACGAAGCCGCCAACGGTGGAGCCGCCAACGGTGGGGCCTCCCACCGTGGAACCGCCCGTCGTCGAACCGCCGACGATCGAACCACCAGTCGTCACGCCTCCTGTCGTCAAGCCACCCGTCACTGAGCCTCCCGTCGTCGAACCGCCGACGATCGAGCCACCAATCGTAGAGCCGCCGACGATCGAGCCACCGATCGTGGAGCCACCAACGGTTGAACCGCCAATCATCGACCCGCCGATCGTGGAGCCACCCGTTGTCGAGCCGCCCGTTGTCGAGCCACCAACCATCGACCCGCCAACAACCTGGCCGCCGTGGGTGCGGCCACCCATTATTTGGCCCCGCTCCGCGGCGCTCTAGGGGGCGATCCGCCAGCCGACCCTGGTGAATGACCGGGGTTCGGACGGAGCGTCAGTCGCGGTGACTGCTCCGGTGTGACGTCGAATGGGGCGGGTGGCGGAGAGAACTTACTCTCCGTCACCCGCCCCATTCGACATACACCCGCTATTGGCGGATGCAGGGCCTGCGGTTACGCTGCCTGGTCCGCATTCCGGGCCTGGCGTCGAGCATTCCGCAGCACGACCGCGCCTCCCGCGAGGAGCAGCAGTGCGGCTCCGGCGACGAGTAGGCCAGGTCCGGCCCCGCCGGTGTCCGAGAGCGGCGACTTCTTGTCGCCCTCGGGCTTCGGTGTTGGATCTGGGTCGGGCGTGGGATCCGGGTTCGGCGTTGGTCCCAGAGTGATCGGGCTGGTCGTGACATCCTTCGCCCATGCTCCGGTAAAGGTCACGTCAGAGTCAGCGACTTCGACAGCCTCTGGTTCCCACCCACCGAATGTCCACGTCGTCACGGTACGGGTATTCTGCTCCGTATCGTCCGCGGTCTCGATGACCTCGGTCTTGCTCAGCGCAATAG
>JAGNOB010000011.1 GCA_017990305.1 Leucobacter sp. | reverse complement strand
TGGGGGCAGCAGCGAAGCCGCGACTCCTGTCGCAAACGACGTGCTCACGGTCTCGCAGCAGGATCAGCCGCTGCCAACAGGCCTTGGCGTTTCACGGACGGCAACGTTCGACCCAGCTGAGGGCAATGTCAGCCTTGAGATCCGCTACACCGCGCAAAAGGCCCCGCTCGCAGGATCGTTCCTCGAGGTTGTCCCCGGGAAAGAAGGGACACCCGCGTGTCCCCCGGTGGTGTGGGACGAGGTTGATGGCGCTAAGCATCAGGCCTCGACGGGGATCGACGCGAAGTGCGGCTGGCGCCTCGGGGGGATCACGATTCCCGCAGGCGGTGAGACGGTGGTCACTGGCTCGCTGCCGCTGGAAGTCGCCGACGAGGCTGAGCTTCGAGAGTGGCTCGGCCAGGCCGCCTCACTGACTCAAGAAGCGTTGCTCGCGCCCGAAGCATCGTCGACGGCGTACCCGGTGCAGCGCCTCGTGGATGTCGCAATTACGATCCCACCGCGCGCGATCGGGCAGACGACGCTACCGATCTCGCTGCTGCCGGTGTGGCCTTCTGGAACCGACGAGGTCAATCCGCTCTACCAGAGTCCAGCGACAGGGGCTGCGACGCAGATGCTCGAGAGCATCGCCGGTGGCGAGGCCGGGGTGCGATTCTCCGATGGGTGCTCCGGTGCGGTTGCCGTGTCGTCGGACGGGCTCACCGTGACGACCTTGGCTCCGACTGTTGAGTGCAGAATCCGTGCTTCTGTAGGCAACTTCACCAGTATCGAGAGCTCGCCAATGAGCATCACGACCCGCGATTGATAACGCGAAGAGACCGCGAAAGCGCACGAGACAGTGTCGAGCGATTTCTTTTTTTGTGTCTAGACTGAACCGAACGTATTTTTCGTTGCGAGTTTTCGGCCGGGGGGAGCGAAGCCGCAACTACGTGGCATGCATTCGAAATTAATTGAGGAGCCTCTACGATGCACCTACTCCCTTCCCAACGTCGGCGCTTGACGCTTGCGACCTCTGTGGTGGCGGTGGCAGCTCTGCTCGCGGCAGCTGGCTGCTCGGCAGCGACCCCCGACGACGTGGCAACGACTCGTGTGTTGCAGTCAGTCGCAGTCAACGTAGGCTCGAACGGGGCGGTTGCGGCGATCGATGGCTCCGCCATTTACCTTGACGAGACGACCGGCCGGTCGACCAGTGAACTCGTCAACTATGAGACGCGCGATGTGGTCTCGGATCTTCCTGTCAGAGTTACGACCAGCTATCGCACGGACGAGGGTGGGGGAGCCGACCTCGCAGATCTTGCCGGGTACGACGGCAAAGTCGAGATTGCGATCTCGCTCGAAAACCTGACTGTCGCCTCGCAAGAGCTCACATATGATGCGGCTGGCCAGTCTCGTGTGACCCCAGCGCTCGTGGGCGCACCGCTCAGCATCGCTGCGTCGACGACGCTCGAGGGAGTTAAACCAGACCGGCTCGCCTTCGGCGCGGAAGACAACGGGACGAGCGGTGTTGTGAGCGTCACACCCGCTGGTGATTCTGTTGTGCAGTGGGCAACGCTGCTTGCTCCTCCGCAGACCGAAGCGACGACCACGTTTAAGCTGACCGCAGATGTCCAAGACTTTACTGTTCCTGACATCGACATTGCGGTGCAGGTCGGCCTCCAAACCGACCTCAGCTTCGATGGCGTTGTGACGTCGGCTTTCGATTCACAGTCGTCGTCAGAACTCGGAATGCAGCAGCGAGCGATCGGGCTTGTCACCGACGTCAACGGCGTGCTCAACCGCGCCGGCGACACGATTTCAGAGGTCCGGAAGGATCTTGGAGAGACCTCAAGGACGTTGGGAACTCGGGCTGTACAGCGGCTCGCCGATAGTACTGAGTCGTTGAGCGCGGAGATGCAGTCGCTCGGCCAGCAGCTCGGCGCGCTACAGACCGACCTCGCCAGCACTGTGACGGGCACCCACTCCGGAATGAGCTCGCAGCTCTCACAGATCGTGGGATCAATGCACGGCATGCTCGGCGACACCCGTGGAACGCCGCCGCGACTGGTCACGGGCGAGGGCTGTAGCGCCAAGGCTGACGTGGGAGAAGGTAGCGGCACGCTCTACTCGACGTTCCTCCAACTGGCGGGTCAACTTGAAGGATTCGCCACGGCGAATGCTGACTGCAAGGACGTCATCCTTTCTGAGATCGCTGCGACCCTCGGCCCGGTCGATCCAAATGACGAGACCTGCAACGCTGAGAGCGACCCCTCAATGACCTGTTCGCTCCTCGGAGCCAAGCGGCAGGTGCTGAACTCCATGGAAGAGCTTGTGACTCGAGGCGAAAGCATCGTGGCCTCGCTTGATACCGACGCACTCGGGGCGGCTGGCGAGCAGCACACCAACTTGACTGCGGATCTCACCCAGCTCGATGCGTTGCTTGCTGAGGTCGAGGATGGCTCGAACGACGTCGCCGTCTGGTCTGAAATCTCTGACCTGGTGGCTGCGGCATCGGAATCCGCCGACGCGCTCGGAGCCGTTCAAACCACTGCGCGTCAAGCGCTCTCCGAACTCGACGGGCGTGGAAATGCAACGCTCACGGCACTGCCGAAGAAGCTCGCGGACGACATTTGCGCGCTCGCCGACGGGTCGAATGAGATCGATGAAGAGCAACTCGACGTGCTGCGAGGAGAGCTCGTTGACACGAAGTGCGACGGCGTCACTCCTCAGGACTTCACCCCGGAGAACGGAACGCTCGAAACGCGGCTCGCATCGCAGGTCGCGCACTGGCAAGACGTCGTGGCACAGACTCATCCGACGGCCGCGAACTCCAGCCTTGCAGAGCTTCGCACCACACTCCGCGCACTGCAGCGGCGCGTGAACGCACAGCTGGGCGAGATCGGCGGCGGCGAAACTGGCCTGCAGCAGACTGTCGCAAAGCTCCGCGAACTGCGGCAGCTTGCGGGCGAGCATGTTGACGTCCTCGGGGAAAGCCTCAGCGCCATTGCCGACCGCGAGGAGTCACTCGCGGCTGAGCTGAACTCGGCCTTCCAAGACGCGGCTGAGGAGACGACAGCCGCAGTGTCCGATGACGTCGACACACAGGTCCGCGTGATCACCGAACGCGTCGACCGTGGACAGGCCGCTATCGCGCGTTCCTACGAGACAACTATCCGCGGTCTTCGTTCAACATCCACGACAATGCTCGCGGATGCAAAAACGCAGATCGATGGGCAGAAGACTGCGATTGACAACGGATACTCGGAGTCAGTGGCGGCGCTTGACGATAGGACTGGTGCGGCGCTCGAGCAGCTCGATAAGTCGACTGCGGCCTCGACCCGTGACGTTGACGGTGCCTCGAAGGTACTCGCTGACAGCCTGAACCGTGTGATCCTAGACCTGGGTAATCCTCAGGTCCGCGGTACTGGCATTCTCGGTGCGATGTCGGCATCCGCTGCGAAATCGAGCACCGCAGATTTCCAGCTCGCCCTGGCGTCACAGCACGCTTCTGGCTTCGCGAACGTACGCTCTGAGGACATCGCGACAATCATGCTCCGGCAGGCTCAATTTGAGGCAGCGCTTGAAGCGGCGACGACGCTTCCCGCATTCCACCTCGATGTCCCCGGTGGAGCAAGCACGCAAACAATTTACAGCTTCCATGTCACCGGGGGTAACAAGTGAGCGACAAGCAGGAGCTGACCGAGGCCATTGAGCCTGCTGAGACCGAGAAAGCACGGTTCCAGTGGCGTTCTAAGCGTGGCCTCCTCATACTCATCGGTTGTATCGTTCTCGTTGCTATCGCTGCGGTGTGGGCAATCGGACTCGTGCGCGCAAACGCGACACCCCCAGCAGATCCCGTCGCCGTCTCGGTGCCGCTGCCGATCAAACAAGGCGACGTTCCCGCGGGCACCAAGATTGGGATCATCGTGACGACCGGATCCGGCAGCGCGGTTGGCTCGGAGTGGGCTGCGGCAGCGGAGGGCGCCGTCGTAGCACGCGAGCGGCTTGCCCTCGGCGGCACCGAGACTGAGCTCGTTGTCGAAAACGACCGTGGCACGCCCGCAGGGGCGGAAGAAGCGGTCACGTCGCTCACCGAGCAGGGCGTCGCCGGGATCATCTACGCGAGCACCGGCCCCCAGGTCGCCTCCGGTCTTGGTATCGCCTCCGAGCACGGCCTGCCAGTGATTCTGCCGTTTGGGCAGGCGCCCGCCGACTCGAAGCAGGTTTGGTCGATGGCGCCAACGAATGAGGCCATGGCCGAGAAACTGACCGAGACTCTCGGATCCTACGACCGGCCCCTCTTCGTGAACGCGGGTGCCGGGCTTCCCGAGGGAGTAACGATTGCGGACTCAGTGACGTTCCAATCGGGCACCGGGGCAGAAGCACTCGCAATGGAAGTGGCCCAGCTGACTGGCAGTGACCCACTCTCGCACGGCGGTTACAGCGGTGGAACCGGCGACGAAGAAGCAACCGAAACCCCCGAGCCGCCCAAGCAACCGGCCGACGTGATCGTGCTGAGTGGCTCACCCGTGATCCAAGCGACCATCGTTCAACAGCTGCAGTCGCGAAATGTCACCGTACCCATACTGCTCACGGGCAGCGCGGCGAGCCCCGGGTTCGCAGACGCCCTCGTTGCGAACGAGGCTGCGATCTCGCCCTCGCTTCGGACATTTGGGTTTGACACCGACGACGCTGTTGCGCTGAGCAAGGACGGGCGAGGCCGCTCAATGTCAGCCTTCCTCGCTTCTCTGCGGCAAATCAGTGCCAACACAAAGATCTCGAACCTTGCGAACGACACACCCTTCGCAGAGGTCTCCTCTGGCGCGGACAGTCGAGCACATGATGCGATGCTCGCGTTCTCGCGTGCGGTCGCAGATGCAGGCAGCACCGATCCAGCAAAGGTGGGCGAGGCGCTCGGCGATCTCAGCCTCGTTGCAGGCGACGCGATCACTGCGGCTGAGCTCGATTTCACCTCGAAGCAGGTCGTGTCGGGCCCTGTTGTTGAGCTGTACGCCACTGCGCAGCAGCTCGGACTGCGTCCCGCGTTGGGCGCGGAAGCAGACGCGCTCGTGTGGTTCGCTGAAGATCAATCGCAGTAGGCTCGGGACGTCGGGCAGGCGTCCCGCCAGCGTGACGAGCAAGTGCGCGAAAGGGAGTAAGGCTCTGTGAGAATTCTCATTGACCTCAGTGGCACCCGCGAGGTCGTAGACCTCGTTGCTTGGCAAAAACAGGCGACCCTCGCTGAGCTGCTTCACAGCTCTGGCGTCGGAGGGGTGGGCGAAGAGCCGCTGTTGCTCGACGGGCAGCTTGTGTCACCGCAGGCGCCCATGGAAGATCTCATTCTTCTTGAGGGGTCGCTCATCACCCGGGCCGCTGAACCCAAGGTGCAGGCCATGTCCGGCTGGAACGTGGCTGTTGGCGGAGGGCTTGAGACACGCGACGCCGTGCCCGTGCCGACGCATCGCAGGCTCGTCATTGGGCGGTCTCCGCAGGCAGACCTCGTGCTGCCAACCGAGTCGGCTTCGTGGGAGCACTGCACGGTCGAACTCGAAGCAGATGGCGTGAGGCTACGCGATCCCGGTTCCACCAACGGCACCTTCGTCGATGGCGAGCGGGTCGACGAGGATGGCGTGCTCATCACATCGGTGCGCACGGTCGTTGTCGGCGGTGCCGCCCTCAATATTCGCCCCCAACTCGCCGAGCCGGTCGCGCCAGCACCGGGGTCGCTCCGAAACCTCACGCCGGCCGCGACGGCGCCCTTCAACCGGCCTCCGCGCCCGGGCCGCCCGCCCGCCGCTGAGCCGATCGAACCGCCCGCTCCGCGCGAGGTGCCCCCGGCCAGCAAGTTCAGCATCATCACTGTCGCTGCTCCGCTCGTCATGGCGGGCGTGCTTGTCATCGTGCTCGGCGACATGCGCTTCGCGATGTTCGCGATGCTCAGCCCGATCATGGCCGTCGGAATGTACTTTGAGCAGAAGCGACGGCGCAAGAAGAACCTGCAGGAGGAAGAGGAGCGCTTCGCGAAAGCTCTTGAGGAGTTCGGTGAGGAGGCCACTCGGGCTGCCGCTGAGGAGAGCGCGCGGCGGCAGGAGATGATCCCCGACCCAGCGGTGGTCATGCGCAGAGCGATCCTCCCCTCGACGCTCATGTGGCAGCGCCGACCCGATGCGCACGACTACCTCAACCTACACATCGGCGTGGGTGATGTGCCATGGAAGCCCGAGCTCGATTCGCGCGGCTCGACAAAGCTTGATGATCGCGTGAAGACTGCGCTCGAAGCGACTCACCTGTCGGCGGCGCCTGTGCTCGCCGACCTGAACGACGCTGGTGTCGTCGGTATTGTTGGCGACCGCGACGGTGCGCTGGCCCTTGCTCGTAGCCTCGTGCTGCAGGCAGCGGTGCACTGCGGACCAGCAGACCTCACGATCGGTGTCTTCTGCGACGGCGGGCGAGAGGGCGACTGGGAGTGGGCATCATGGCTGCCGCACACCAGGCAAACGGGTGCGGCTGAGGGCGTGCGTTGGATGTCCAATCAGCGCGAGGGCAGCTCCGCCATGCTCCGGACCCTTGTCGACAACATCGACTCGCTTCCGACTCCGACAATGCTGACAGTCGTGGACTCTGAGGTGCTTACCGAGGGCCGGGAAGCGCCAGCACGAGAGCTGCTCGGGCATGGGCGAAGAGTCCCCGGCGGGATCGAACGCGTCGCGGCGAACACGCGAAAAGTGAGCGGTGTCGTTATCGCCGCCACTGCCGACCAGCTTCCCGCGGCGTGCACTGTCGTTGTCGACATCGGCGCGGACGCAGCCGCGACTGTGGACCAACCCGAGGAACGCACACGCGTCAACGATGTCATTATCGCGGGAGTCAGCCAGTCGCAGGCCGATCGAACCGCACGGAACCTCTCACGGTTTGAAGACCCTGAGCTCGTCGTGCCAGGCGCGTCACTGCCAGCTCTCGTGCGGCTCCCTGAGCTTCTCGATTCGCAGGCGCTCACCGCCGAGACGGTGCGCGACCTCTGGGCAACTGCGCCGGGGCTCTCGACCCCGATCGGGTTGGGCGAGAACGGACCGCTGAGCCTTGACCTCGTCAAAGACGGCCCGCACGGGCTCGTCGGCGGCACCACGGGCTCGGGTAAGTCAGAGTTTCTCAGGTCGTTCGTTGCTGGGCTCGCAGCACGCAATGATCCCACCCAATTGAACTTTATTCTCGTCGACTTCAAGGGTGGCGCGGCGTTTAAGGCGTGTGAGCGACTGCCGCACACGATCGGCACGATCAGCAACCTTGATGAACAGCTCGCCGACCGGGCAATCAGAGCGCTCGAGGCCGAAATGCAGCGGCGGCAGCGGCTCTTCGCCGAGGCCGGCGAGGACGTCGACAACCTTCCCGCCTACCTCGCGACGCAGCCGGCTGAGCCCCTGCCGCGGCTGCTCCTCGTGATCGATGAGTTCGCGATGCTCGCAAAAGACTTCCCAGACGTGCTTGCTTCGCTGGTGAGTGTCGGCGCCGTTGGGCGGACGTTGGGCGTGCACATGGTGCTCGCAACGCAGCGACCGGCGGGTGTTGTCAACGATGACATTCTGGCCAACACGAACTTGCGTGTCGCGCTTCGTGTGCAGAGCCGAGAAGATTCTGCGAACGTGATCGGAGTGCCCTCGGCTGCAAGCATCGGCCGTGCGCAAACGGGTCGAGCCTACGTGAAGCTGGGGCAAGACGACATAACCCCCGTGCAGACTGCGCTCGTCACCGGTCGGCCGCAGGAGGCTATCTCAGAACGCGTGCAGATACGCGACGTGGGCCTGTTTGGGGCTCTGATACCGCGCACGACGAACACCTCAGCCCGGGCGGCAGACGCCAACGACCTCGATCTGCTCATCGATGCAGTCGTCGAAGCAAATGACGCAGCTGGGTTTGCCCCGCCGCGGCAAGTGTGGCCCGAGGCGCTCGGCGAACGGGTGTCGCTCGCAGGCTACGAGCTCGAAGCCGCAGCCGGTCCTGCCGATCAGATGGCGCGGCCGCAGCCCGCAGTCGGAGGCCTCGTCGGCGATACTGTGCGTGTTGCCCTCGCGGACGAGCCCGATGAGCAGCGGCAGATCCCGGTCGGCTGGGACATGTCTGAGGGCAATCTCTTGCTCATGGGAATCCCGGGGAGTGGTACGACAACGACACTTGCGACAATCGCACTCACGCTTGGCGCTTCGGTCGATCCTGCCGAGCTCGATATTCTTACGCTCGATATGGGGTCACGGGGGCTCGCCGCCGTCGGGCGACTGCCACACTCCGTCGCGTATGTCGGCGCAGGGGCTGGGGCTAAGGAGCGCCAGGTGCGCTTCTTGCGCTACCTGAAGTCAGAGTTCAACCGCCGGCGCGAATCACACGCCCCCGCGAGACGCGCGGTCATCCTCATTGACGGCTTCGCTGCCCTTCGTGACGAGTTCCAAGATTACGAGGGGCAACAGCTCCTCGACGACTTCTACCGGATCTACGCCGACGGGCCCGCACTCGGCATGCACTTTGCGATGTCCACGAGTCGAGCAAAGGCGGTGCCTTCGGCGGTTGACGAAGTTACGACGCAACGGTGGGTCTATCGACTGGCGGACGCCTACGACTACTCATCGCTCGGAGTGAAGGGGAAGACGGTTCCCGCCCCCGTACCCGGAAGATGCGTTGACGTGACGAGCCTCGTGCAGATGCACGTCGCGACACCAGACCTTGGCCTTGAGCACGCGGTCACGGAAGCGAAGCAGCGCTGGTCGGCAACGCCGCAGAAGGCTGACGCGATCGGGACGCTGCCTGATGTGGTTCCCGCCGCGAGTATCGCCGGGCATCTCCGGCTCGAAGGTGAACCGATTCACCTTCCTGTCGGTATCAGGGAAGACACACTGCAGCCTGCGGTTCTCGAACTCTACGAGGGCGAGCACGCGCTCGTCGCCGGCCCAGCCCGCTCGGGGAAGTCGACGCTGCTCCTCGCAATCGCGCAATCCGCTATGGCGTTGCCTGGCGGCCAGCGACCGGCGGTCTGGGGAGTGTTCGACCGACGTTCACCACTTCGGAACGCGGGGCTCGACCGTGTTGCTGAGAGCCCGGAAGACATTCCAGCCTTGCTCGCTTCGCTTCGTCTCGAACGAGGCCGCGTGCTGCTGCTCGTCGACGACGCCGAACGTGTGGCAGACAGCGACCAGAGTCTGGCCGGCCTGGTAACGACCCCGCCCACCGGGCTCACGGTCGTCGCTGCTGGGCGCGCAGCGGATCTACGCGGACTGTACGGCCACTGGACCAAGGTCTTGCAGAAGTCGCGGTGCGGGGTCATGCTGCAACCCGATACTGACTACGACGGCGAATTGTTGAGCGTGCGGCTACCGAGAACGTCCCCGGTGGCGATGACGCCGGGCCGGGGCTACGCGACCTCCGGAGGCGGTGTGACGCTCATTCAGGCTGCTTCACCAGGTGGGGACGACCCGCTGTAGGGGGCGTGCGCCGGGGCCGCGGCGGGAACAGCCCGCGAGACAGTGCTCCGCGCTGGAAGCGGGCTTCCGGTTACCGAGGCTCGCTCACCCGCGCGAGGAGTTCGGTGAGGAGTGCCTCAGCGACCGGAGCCGGCAATCGTTCGGCGAGAGCCATGAGGGGTGCGAGCTTGCCTGGAAGTGACGAGCCTTTACCGCCGGCACCAGCAATCTTCAACATGCGCCACGCCATGTCGGGCGATGGCAGCCGGTAGGGGCCGCCCTCGCGCTTCGGCGCATATCCGAGCACCTGCAGGGCGCCGTATTCGATGCGCGGGTTTGCTCGGGGTATTCCGCGGACCGACTCCGCTGCCGCTCTGAGGGCGGCGACGAGCTCGGGGAGCGTCTGCTCGGTGACGGGAGTGACCGTGAGGTGCGCAGTGTGCGGCAGCCGCACTCCGTTGGGCTGCGTGAAGCCTGGTTGGTGCTGGATGCGGAACCCCAGTGTCGCCAGTTCGTCGGCGAGGTGGTGCGGGTCGACCTGCTCGGTGTCGGGCAGATCGGTGTCGGTGACGAGGGCGACTGACGGGCCGGTAGGCGCGCCCCACACGTTGAGGCCGCGGATCTGTGACGCCTCGCGGACGATGACTTCTGCTGAGCGCACGCACGAGGCCGTGAGATCGGCGAAACCATCGTTGCCGAGACGCTTCGTGATCGCCCAGGCTGCCGCGAGTGGTGAAGCGGACTTCGAACCAAGCAGCGTCGGGTTCACGACCGGGTAGCCTGGCCAGCTTGTCGTCGCGAAGAACTGCGCTCGGTGCCGCCTGCGGCCCCGGTGCAGCAGCACCGAGACCCCCTTCGGGGCGTAGCCGAACTTGTGTAGGTCTGCGGAGATACTCGTCACTCCGGGCACACGGAAGTCCCAGGGCTCGACCCCCGGCCACCACGGAAGCACGAGGCCTCCAAAGCACGCGTCCACGTGGCAGGACACACCGAACTCCTTCGCGACCTGCGCGACAGACGCGATCGGGTCGAGCGCACCTGACGGATACGCTGGGGCCGAGACGACGACGAGGGCGACATCGGCGCCGAGCTTCCGTTCAAAGCCGGCAGCCCGAACTGAGCCGTCGGGCCCGCATGCCACGGGATCCCACTCGAGATCGAACAGCCGTGCGGCCTTCTGGAACGCTGCGTGTGCGGTCGCTGCGGTGACGAGCCGTGGCCGTTTGCCGGCTCGGGCCAGCTGCCCCGCGAGCTCGGGATTGTCGGCACGCCAGAGATCCCTGGCGGTCTTCACCGCGAGCAGACAGCTTTCGGTACCTCCGCTGGTCACCGTGCCGACCACGGTGCCGGCCCCAAGCTTGGGGGTCGCACCGTGCAGCGCCTTGCGTACGAACGCAATCACATCGCGCTCCATAGCCGCTACTGACGGGAACGTTGTCGGGTCGAGCGCGTTGAGCGGGCGGGCGAGCTCCGCAGCGTCGCGCGCGAGCTCGTCGAGCTCGGCGAGGCCCGAATCGTAGACGTACGACAGCACCCGCCCGCCGTGCGTCGGGGCGTCAAGGTTGCGGAGCGAGGCGAGTTCGGCGAGGATCTCGGCCGAGGAGCGCCCGGCGTTCACGCCCGGCTCCCGGTTGCGGGATCGATGTCGCGCTCCGACAGCTTGTAGCCGCGCAGCGTCGCGAGACTGGCGAGCATCAGCAGAGCGGGGATGAGGCTGAACGAAAGCGTGATGCCTGAGACAGCTGTCGCGGGCTGCGTAACAGTCACCGACGCGACTGACTCGACGTAGCCTGTCGTTGCGAGCACGAGCGCGAGCGTCGTCGAACCGAGTGCCATGCCGGCGGTCTCGCCCGCGGTCCAGACACCGCCGAAGACGCCCGCCCGTGCTTCGCCGCCACCGGAGCTTGCAGCATCGTGGCTCATCACGTCTGGCAGCATCGCCATTGGCATCGTCTGCATCCCCGCGTATGCGGCGCCCGCGACGCCAACGGGCACGAGGATCCACATGCCAGGCCACAGCAGCATGCCTATGAGCACGACCGTTGCGACGAGGAACAGGAGGCTCGCGATACGGAACGTTCGCACCTTGCCGATACGATCCGCGATCCACCGCCAGACTGGGGCGAACAACAGCGCCGGGGCGATGAGTGAAACGAACAGGACTGTCACGGCGCCTTGAGAATCCAGCACCCAGGTCGCGACGTACTGTGCACCGGCGAGCATCAGCCCCGTCGCGAGACCCTGCAGCATGAACGTCGCGAGGAGTGCACGGAACGGTTGGCTGTCGCGCAACGCCCGAAGGCCCTCGCGGTAGTGCACGAGGGAGAATGCGCGGGGCCCGCTGTGGGCCGCCATCGTCGGCGCCCCGCGGGGCGCGACTGTCGACGCGATCCACAAGCTGAGGCCGAGCAGCGCCGCTGCGGCGATTGCCATGACGAGATAGCCGAGGAGTTGGTTGTTCGGGAAGAGGTCGCGGATCTCTGGGCCGCCCGCGCCGAAGAGCAGGATTGCGATCGTGAGCACGACAACGCGCCAGGTGAGAAGACGCGTGCGCTCCTTGTATCCGTCGGTGAGCTCAGCGGGGAGCGAAATGTACGGAATCTGGAACATGCTGAAGAACGTCGCGGCCGCAACGAACGCGACGAGCACCCACGTCGCCGACACCGCTGGGGAGAGCCCCGGCGGAACGGCGAACATGAGCACGAATGCAATGGGAAGACCGATCACGCCGACGAGCATCGGCCCACGCCTGGTTCCGGTGCGCGCGAGCGCGCGGTCGCTGAGTCCACCGATAATGGGGTCGATCACGACATCCCACACTTTTGCGAGCGTCACGATGAGCCCGGCAACGAGGGCGGTGACACCGAGGGAGTCGGTGAGGTAGTACACAAGCACGAGGCCTGGAAGCGTCGCGAAGCCGCCGGTCGCGAGCGAACCCGCCGCGTAGCGCGCGACGCTGCCAGCGGGAAGCTTGGGGGTAGCCCCCGGGGCGTTGCGCGACGAGGCGGGCAGCGCTGCAGAATCAGAACTCGACGGTGAACTCATGGGTTCAGCGTAGCCGACTGCGAGTGCCGGAGCGGAAAGTGAGTCGCGGACGGTGGCTCCGGAAAGCACTCACGCCACCCGGATCCGAGGAAGCGGGTGGCGTGAGCGCGGGCGTGCGAACGTTAGTTCGAGGGGAAGCCCTGCAGATAGTTCAGGAGCTCTGTCGAGGCTTGCGGATCGCGCATGACCTCCATGAGTTCAGGCGTCTGCACCATCGCGGCAGCGACGATCGTCACGACCACAATAAACGCGAGCATCCCGGCGGCGAGCGGAGCCCAGAAGGTGAGCTTGCGCGCGCGGAGCCGACGGATCGAGTAGACGAGCACGAGGCCGTACAACACGAGGAGCACCATGCCGGTGATCTTGCCGGTCAGATCGAGCCATGCAGGCGGGGTGAGCGCGCTGATTCCCGGCGCGTCCTCCATCACCTTAAACATCGTGCTCATGCCCATCATCGCGAAGGCAGACTGAAGCGCGCCGAACCCGCCGAACACGAGCAGCAGAATCGTGATGATCCTGTCGGCCATGTTCGGAGGCTTCTGGTAGCCAGCCATGCCCTGGGCGGGCGGTTGGAACTGCTGAGCCTGCCGCGGAGCGGCTGGCTGTGCCGACCCCTGGGCGCGGTAGGGCTCGCCTGAGCTCGGGGCCGCCGCCGCGCTCTTCGGAGCTGACTTGCGTGACGGGCGAGCAATGCCGGAGCCAAGATTGTGCGGCACGCCCTGCACTGTTCCAGCCGCCGCGGCGCGACCGGCGCCGGGACGCTGCGGCGTCGCGCCGACTGACGTGCCGGAAGACGGTGCTGCGTCGTCGCCCTCTGGCTTCCACTCCCAGCCCTCGGGTGCGTACTCGCCGAACTCCGGGCGCGGACGGGTGTCGGGCTGTGCAGCGGGGGCAGGAACCGGAAGCGTCGGTGTCACCTGCTCCGGAGCCGGCGCGCCGGGATCCGTCGTTGGCTCGGCTGGACCTGGCTCGGCGGGAGCAGGCTCTGTGGTCGGCTCGCCAACAGGAACAGTTGGTTCGGGAGCCTCAGGTCGGCCACTGGGAGTGTCTGGCATTACGCGCTCACCGACTTTCCTGCAGAACCGAGCTGCTCCGCTGCAAGGGCGATGCGGGCGGCCATGCCGCTCTCAGCGGCCCGGCCCCATGCGCGCGGATCGTAGGTCTTCTTGTTGCCGACCTCGCCGTCGATCTTCAGGATCTCGTCGTAGTTCTTGAACATGAAGT
>JAGNOB010000257.1 GCA_017990305.1 Leucobacter sp. | reverse complement strand
GGCCAGGCGGCCGCGCTGATGGCCGCTGCTGGGTTCACAAGCGCGACGAATCTCGGCTCGCTCGACGAGGCAGCCGAGGCGACAGGGATCGCGATCGTCCGGTAATCCCCCGGCCGAACCGCGGCACGCTGGCGCCCGCAGCCCCGCCCGTTGACACGGCTTCCGCGCGCGTCGTAACGTAAACACGTGCCACATAGCGATTCCCAAGCTGCGTTGGCGGCTGCCGGGTTGTCGAAGCGATTCGGCGATTTCGACGCCGTCTCCCACGTGACCTTCGAGGTGCGCCGCGGCCGCGCCTTCGGCCTGCTCGGGCCGAACGGGTCTGGCAAGACGACGATCGTGCGGCTGCTCAACGGCCTGCTGACGCCAAGCGCTGGGAGCGTCGAGCTCTTCGGGGAGGCGCTCACCCCCGCATCCGGCGACAGGCTGCGGGGCCGGATCGGCGTGCAGACCGACACGAACCTCTACGAAACGCTCACCGTTCGCGAGAACCTCAAGATCTGGGGCGAGCTCTACGGCATCCCGGCCGCACGGCTTTCCGGGCGGATCACCGAGCTGCTCGACGTACTTGGCCTCGCCGATCGTGCGGACTCGCTTGCGGGTACCCTCAGCAAGGGCATGCGGCAGAAGGTCTCGGTCGGGCGCGCGATCATTCACGAGCCGGAGCTCCTATTTCTCGACGAACCGACGGCGGGCCTCGACCCCGAGGCGTCACTCGAGCTCATCGAGTACCTGCAGCAGATGGTCGCGTCGCTCCAGACCACGCTCGTGATCTGCACGCACCAGCTGCACGGCCTCGAGGCGCTGTGCGAGGATGCGGGCTTCCTCATGCGCGGCGAGATGGTCGCTCGCGGCTCGATCGCCAGAATGATCGCTCAGCGTTGGCCGAGCCGCCGCGTCACCGTCGCCTTGGGTGAGGCTGGCCCGACCGGGGCGACCGCCGCGGCACTCGTGGCTGGCGCGGTGCCAGGGGCCGGTGCGCGGGTCTCCCCCGACGGCTCGCTCGACCTCGAACTCACCGACGACTCAGGCGTCGAGGCCGCTGTCTCAGCGCTCGCCTACGGAGGGGCGGCGATCCGCTCCGTTGTGCCCGAGACGCACACCCTCGGCGACCTGTATTTCGATGTCATCCAGTCGCACCGGGAGCACGCCCAATGAACGGCCGCAGAGTTCTCACCATTGCGCGCAAGGATCTCAGCGAAGTGCTCCGCAACAAGCAGGCCCTCGCGCCCCTGCTCGTCGTTCCCATCATCTTCGCAGTCGTGTTCCCAGCGGCGATTGCGCTGCTCGGCAGGAGTACGGCGCTCACCGCTTCGATCAACGGCCTCGACGCCTTCCTCGAGAACATTCCAGCTGGGATGATCCCTCCCGACCTCGACATGGGAGGCATCGTCGTCTACGCTGCCCTCACCTACTTCATGGCACCCCTGTTTCTCATGATCCCAATCATGGTCGCGTCGGTGATCGGAAGCTCAAGCTTCGTCGGAGAGAAAGAGCGCCGCACCCTCGAGGGCCTGCTGTACACCCCGGTGACAAACCGTGAGCTCGTGCTCGGCAAGGTATTCGCGGCGCTCGTTCCCGCGATCGTGATCACCTGGGGGTCGTTCGTCATCTACGCGATCATCGCGAACGTGCTCGGAAACCCCGTCGTCGGGCGGGCGTTCTTTCCGAACGCAACATGGCTCATCCTCATATTCCTGCTCGTGCCGCTCGTCGCGTTCCTCGCGATCACGCTCATCGTTGCCGTGTCAGGGAGATCATCGACGGTGCAGGGCGCGCAGGGCGTCTCCGTGCTCGTGCTGCTCCCTGTGCTCGCGCTCGTCGTGGGTCAGGCCACCGGACTTATGCTGTTCGACGCGTCGGTTGCTCTCATCGCCGCCGGAGTCATCGCCATCGTCGACATCGCCGTGTTTCTCGCTGTCGCGCACACGTTCAAGCGCGAACGGCTCATCACGAAACTCACCTAGCGCGACCCGCTACTTCGCGACCCGCCACGCCGGGGCCCACACCGCGAGGTCTAGCTCCCACTGCACGGGGTCGCCGACGTAGCGAACCCGCTCGCTCAGCCAATAGGTCTCGTCGGGGTCCCAGCCCGCAATCATCGATGCACGCTCGCCGTCGAGGTCAATCACGGCTCCCGCCGCCGAGAGGTAGGCACCGATCTGCAGGTGCACGCCGTCGAACCGCTCGGCGACCGCTGCCCAATCTGGGATCACCCAGGCACCGTCGCGCCCGGTCGTCATCGCCCAGTTGCGCCTGACGCTTTCGGTCACGTCAAGCGGATACGTGCGGCAGAGCTCAGCCCAGGCCTCGGCCGAGTCGATCTCATAGACGCTGAGCCCCTCGGGTGTCTCCAGGCGCTGCACGCGCGCCTCCACAACCTTGAAGCCGTCCTCGTACGCGTATAGCTTCAGCGGCGCACCGTCTGCCAGCCCACCGTCTGCCGCCGCACGGGTCGACGCTGGCACGACGCGTGGCGGCTTCGACGCCCATTTGCTCAGCGGCGCCTCAGCGGGGTCGGCCGGGCGACCGGGGCGCTCGCGCGCTTCCTCCGCCGCGAGCAACCGCATCGCCGCAGTCAGGGCCGAACGTGAGGCGTCGAGCGGCTCGGGAAACGACTCGTCCTGCCACTGGACCGCCCACTGTGCCCGGTCATCGAGCGGCGCGTACCACTGATCGATGAGCCCGGACGACGCGACCGCATCGGCGAATCTGCGCAGCCCCGCGGTCGCCGCCGGCGTCGCTGCGAGCGCTTCTTCGGCGAAGGGAGCATCCCAGTGCACCGCGTAGCGGGCCGCATCCCCGAGCGCCGTGCGCAGCAGTTCCTCGCCGAGTTCGCCGATCTGCACGCGTCGCAACAGTTTCGCTACGCGAGGCAGGCTGACGCGGGGAACGGCCGTTCGGCCCCCACCGCCCGAAAAACCGATTGTCGTGGTGAGTGGCACCGGGCTCAGTGCTGGGTCGAGGTGCCACGCGGCGTGGTGCACCGCCTGGCGGAGGCTCTTGTCTCGCGCTGCACCTTCTCCCCTCGCGTCGAGCGCAATGGCGAGCTCAAGCAGCATGCGGCGCCCGCGTGGCCCTGCGAGCAGCGCCTCACCGCGTGTGGCACGTGCGGTCGGATCCGTAGGGGTAGCCATTCCCAGAGCCTAGCGATGCGGCTAGGCGGCGGCTAGAGCCGCCGGTCACTGCGGGCGGATCCGGCTACGTACTGTCGCCTGAGAGTTCGGGCTCGAGGTCGCCAGGTGAGCCCTGACCCTCCCGCATCACGATTCGCGTATCGGCCACCGCTCAGATCTGCCCCGGTCTGCGAGCCCCATCACTTGCGTTTGGGGTCGAGCAGGCGTTGGATCTCATCGCTCAAAATGTTGAAGGCGAATACCGTCGCGGCGATCGCGAGACCAGGCACGAACACCTGCAACGGCGCCTGGTCGATGAACAGGTAGGCGCGCGCGAGCACTGATCCCCACGATGCGGTCGGCGGCTGCACGCCGAGGGCGAGGAAGCTCAGGCTCGCCTCCGCGATGAGCGCAAACCCCATGAGCACCGCGACCTGCACGAGGATGGGTTGGATGATGTTCGGCAGCACGTGCGGCAGTATCATTCGCCGCAGCCCCTTCGCGCCGAACGATCGCGCAGCCTCGATGTAGGTTTCCGAGCGGATCGACATGGTCTGGGCGCGGGCGAGCCTGATGATGACTGGCGCGAGCACGATGCCCACCGCGGTCATGGCTGTCGTGATGTTCGGGCCGAGCGTCGCCGTAATGCCAATCGCGAGGACGATCGCGGGGAACGACATGACCGCGTCGACAACGCGCACCGTCACAAGGTCAAACCAGCCGCCGAGCCACCCGGAGGCGACGCCGAGCGGAAGCCCGATGGCAACGGCGATGGCCACCGCTTGCGCTGCCGCGATCACGGAAACCCGGGTGCCGTAGAGCATTCGACTGAAGATGTCCCTGCCGAGGTCGTCGGTGCCGAGCAGGTGCTCGGGGCTCACGGGGAGCAGGAGAAGGCTGAGATCTTGCGCGTTGGGATCTGCCGGGGCGATGAGCTCCGCGAAGGCAGCCGCGATCACGACGAGG
>JAGNOB010000256.1 GCA_017990305.1 Leucobacter sp. | reverse complement strand
TGCTACGTGCCGGCTATGCAGTACGGCTACGTCATTATGTACAACAAGGACGCATACCCCACGGCGCCCACCGGCTGGGCAGACTTCTTCGATACCGAGAAGTTCCCCGGCAAGCGCAGCATCGCTGGCTTCGAAGATATCGGCCCCGGCATCTACGAGGGCGCACTGCTCGCAGAAGGCGTCGCCCCCGACGAGCTGTACCCGCTCGACATGGATCGCGTCTACAAGAAGCTCGACGGACTTCGCGACCACCTCATCTACTGGAAGACGGGCGCAGAGTCGCAGCAGATGATTGAGTCCGGCGACGCTGACATGGCGCTCGTGTGGTCCGGCCGCGGCTTTGGCGCCGTGGAGAACGGCGCAAACTACGCTCCGATCTGGGACCAGTCCCTCGTTGTGGCTGACGCGCTGAGCGTGCCGAAGAATGCGAAGAACCCCGACGCTGCGTTCGCGTACATCAACTACTACCTCGGTGCCGAGCAGCAGGCGAAGCTCAGCGAAATCACCTCGTACTCGCCGGTACACAAGGATTCGAAGCCGAACCTCTCCGAGCTTGGCCAGGACTACCTCATCACGAACCCCGAGATCGCCGACGTTATGGTGCCGACCGACCCAACCTGGTGGTCGGCTAACTACGACACCGAACTCAACCGCTGGCTCGATTGGATCCAGGGCTAACCCATGACTGAGACCGCTCTGATCGGAGGGGCGCGACAGCCGAAGTCGCCTCGCGCCTCCTCCGGTCGGGCGTGGCTGCTCCTGCTGCCCGCCTACGCCCTCCTGCTCGGGGTCTTCGCTTACCCCGTGCTGGATAGCGTCTGGCGAAGCGTCAGCGACCCCACGCTCGGCTTCGACAACTACGTGTGGGCGTTCAGCAACGAGAACAACCTCGGTGTCATCCTCCGCACGTTTAGTAACGGGCTCATCGCCACGGTGATCTGCCTTGCGCTTTCCTACCCGTACGCCTACCTCATGACGATCGTGAGCGCGAAGGCCCGCATGGCGCTCGTCGTCATCGCACTCATCCCGTTCTGGACCTCTCTCATGATCCGCACATTCGCGTGGATCGTGCTGCTGCAGGACAACGGAGTTGTGAACAATCTTCTTGGGTTCATCGGCATTGGCCCGCTCGAACTGTTGCGCACGAATACCGGCGTCATCATTGGGTTGAGCCAGGTGCTCATGCCGTTCATGGTGCTGCCGCTCTATGCGGTGATGAGCGGCATTGATCTGCGGCTCGTCACCGCCGCGCGCTCACTGGGGGCCCGCCCGTCGGTCGCGTTCATGAAGGTCTTCGTGCCGTTGAGCATGCCCGGCGTCATCGCGGGCTCGCTGCTCGTCTTCATTCAGGCGCTCGGCTTCTATGTCACGCCTGCACTGCTCGGATCCCCGTCAGACAGTATGCTCGCCCAATCGATCTACGCGCAGGTCTCAGGCCTGCTTGAGTGGGGCCGAGGCGGAGCCCTCGGAGTCATCCTGCTCGTGATCACGGTCGTGTTGCTTGGAATCATTGGCCTTATCGCCAAGCTGAGCAGCCGCAAGGGCATCAAAGTGAAGGTGCTGTAATGCTGAAAACACATCCAGTCACTCGGGTGATCCTGTGGATCGTTGCGATGATCGTCGCAGTGTGGCTCGTCGCCCCCAGCCTCATCGTGATCCCGCTCAGCTTCACCGACAAAGCATCGCTCGTCTTCCCGCCGACCGGCTGGTCGCTGCGGTGGTACGAATCGTTCTTCACGAACCCGCAGTGGACCGCAGCCCTCGGCAACTCCCTGCTGATCGGCCTCCTTGTCGCGGCGCTCGCCACCCTGCTTGGCCTCTTGGCTGCACTTGGGCTGCGGCAAATGGCGAACAAGAAGCTCATTGCTGGCCTCACGTTCGGGCTGCTCGCGCCGATGGTGGTGCCCGGAATCGTGGTTGCTATTGGCCTGTACGCTGTGTTCCTCAAGCTTGGCCTCGTTGGTACGCTGCTCGGCTTCGTGCTCGCGCACACCGTGCTCGCGCTCCCGTTCACCGTGGTTGCGATAACCGCGGGCTTTGCGGGCTTCGACTCGCGCCTCGAGCAGGCCTCGATGAGCCTCGGCGCCGACCGCGTCACCACGTTCCTGAAGGTGACGCTGCCAAACATCGTTCCAGGGATGGTATCGGGCGCGCTGTTTGCGTTCGTGACCTCCTTCGACGAAGTGATGCTCTCCCTATTCATCAAGAGCCCCTACCTGAACACGCTGCCCGTGATGATGTACGCCAGCGTCACCCGAGACACGGACCCGACGCTCGCTGCCGCGGCCACCGTGATTCTCCTCATTGTTACCGCCCTCGTCATCCTGGGGCTCACCCTCTCCGGAAGGAAAAAGCGTGTCCGAGCAAAGTAACCGCGGTGCGGAGATCCGCCTCGACGGAGTCTCCAAGCACTACCCGAAATCGATCGCGCTAGACAAGGTCAGCTTGACGGTCCAGCCGGGGGAGTTCATGACGTTCCTTGGCCCCTCGGGCTCAGGCAAGACGACAACACTCAACCTCATCGCTGGCTTCACTGATCTCACAACGGGCAGTGTGCGCATCGACGGCAAACAGATGGACGATGTCCCCGTGCACAAGCGCGACCTCGGCATCGTGTTCCAGCACTATGCCCTGTTCCCGCACATGAGCGTCTTCGACAACGTGGCATTCCCGCTGCAGCGTCGTAAGACGCCGAAGAGCCAAGCGGCGCAGATGGTGCACGAGGCTCTCGAGACCGCCGGCCTCTCGGGCTTCGCGGATCGCTTCCCCGGAGAGTTGTCTGGTGGTCAGCAGCAGCGCGTTGCGCTCGCGAGAGCCCTCGTGTTCCAGCCGAAGGTCTTGCTGCTCGATGAGCCACTTGGCGCGCTCGACAAGAACCTGCGTGAGCGGCTGCAGCTCGAGCTGCGCCGGATCCACCGCGACGTCGGCCGCACCTTCGTGTTCGTTACTCACGATCAGGAGGAGGCGCTCACGCTCTCAGACCGGATCGCAGTATTCAACGAGGGGCGGATCGAGCAGGTCGGCACCGCGAAAGAGCTGTACGAGAACCCGGCATCAAAGTTCGTGGCAGGCTTCATCGGTGAATCGACGATGGTGCCGAGCGAGACCGGCCGCGAGGTCACGGTCGTTCGGCCCGAGAACGGTGAGCTGTTCCCTCTGGGCGCTGACCTGCCGCTCGGGTACCGGTCGGTTCCTGTGACCGTCCGCCAGTCCGTCTACCTTGGCTCCGGCTGGAAGCACGAAATCGTGCTCGACGGTCAGGACAGCGACGACGCAGCTGGCGTGATCCGCGGCGCAGAGCAGCTCGACTGGCTCGGCTCCGGTAACACCCCAGCACAGCTTGCATGGCGCCCCGAACGCGTCACCGAGCTCGCCGCCTAGCGCCGCTCGCACAGCGGTCGCACAACGTCATCGGGCACCACACCGCCCGAAATTACCCACCGGCGTTCGCGCCAGGAAAGAAGCATCATGATCAACGGCAACGTATCCCACTGGTGGCAGCAGATCGGCGTGCCCAAGGCACGCCCCGAGCTGCCAGGATCGATCACCGCCGACGTCGCTATCGTCGGCGGTGGGTACACGGGTCTGTGGACGGCCTATTACCTAAAGCAGCAGAAACCCGAGCTGAAGATCGTCGTCATCGAGCAGCGCCACACCGGGTATGGTGCATCGGGACGCAACGGCGGGTGGCTGACGAACGCGATCACGGGCGGCCGCGAGCAGTACGTGAAGACACACGGCCGCGATGCCGCGGAGCGCTTCCAGATCGCCATGAATGAGACCGTCGACGAGGTGATCCGCGTCGCTGAGGCCGAGGGCATCGACGCCGACATTATGAAGGGCGGCGAGTTCAACGTCGCCTACACCCCTGCGCAGGAGACGCGAATTCGTGAATTTGCTGCAGCGGAGCAGCAGTGGAAGTCAGCTGATCTCGAACTGCTCGAAGCAAAAGAAGCGATGGCGAAGATCAACGTCACGAATACACGTGCCGCAGTGTGGCACCCGCACGCCGCCCGCATCCAGCCAGCGAAGCTGTCGGCCGGCCTCGCCGACGCTGTCGAGCGGCTTGGCGTCGAGATTTACGAAAACACACGCGCCGTCGAGATCACAC
>JAGNOB010000010.1 GCA_017990305.1 Leucobacter sp. | reverse complement strand
GCGCAGAAGGTGCTGCGGAAGTACAAGCTCCGCGACGTTGAGGTCACGGAACTCGGCGCAGATCTTCTTACTGAGAGCACTCGCGTGTTCCGGGCTAAAGTAGGTATCCATGGCTGAGAAACCACTCGTCGCCGATCACCTCGAGGACAAAATTAAGCGGCGCAAGCGCCTCGCAACGATCCCGTCACCCCTCCCGGAGCGCACCAGGGTCGTCACTGTGTCGAACCAAAAGGGCGGCGTCGGCAAGACAACCACAACGGTGAACCTCGCATCTGCGCTTGCGCGCCGAGGCGCCAACGTTCTGGTCATCGATCTCGATCCGCAGGGCAACGCGTCTACGGCGCTTGGTGTACCGCATCGCCCCGAAATCACGAGTGTCTACGAAGTCTTGCTCGGCGAAGCGACCATCGAGGAAGCGCTGCAGATCTCAAGCGATCACGAGAACCTGGCGTGTGTCCCCTCGACGATCAACCTGGCCGGTGCAGAGATTGAGCTCGTGTCTATGGTTGCGCGCGAACAGCGCCTGCGGACTGCGCTCGATGCGTTCCTCAAGACGTCTGAGCGCACGTACCACTACGTCTTCATCGATTGCCCGCCGTCACTTGGGCTCCTGACCATCAACGCTTTTGTCGCAGGCGGTGAAGTCCTCATCCCGATCCAGTGTGAGTACTACGCACTTGAGGGGCTGAGTCAGTTGCTCGGAAACATCCAGCTGATCCAGAAACACCTCAATCCGGAACTGCAGGTGTCGACGATATTGCTTACGATGTACGACGCGCGTACAAACCTTGCTCAAGAGGTTGCGAACGAGGTTAGAGATCACTTCCCGAATGAGGTGCTCGACGCGGTGATACCGCGCTCGGTCCGCATCTCAGAGGCGCCCAGCTATGGACAAACCGTCCACGAATACGACAGCAGCTCCATCGGGGCACTCGCCTATCTCGAGGCCGCTGCTGAGATGGCGGATCGCGGCGCGCCCATGAAGATTGAGGATGAGGGAGTTTAGGGATGGCAACGAAGAAGCGGAGTGGTCTTGGCCGTGGGATCGGCGCGCTCATTCCTCAATCCCCCGCTGAAGGAGAGCGACCCGTGGATGTGTTCTTTCCGTCAGCTGCTGCGGCGGCGTTGAACGATACGGCCGCCGAGTCCGCCCAGGGTGACGAGTCACTTGTCGCCGTTCCTGGAGCCGAGCTGCGTTCGCTGAGCGTGAAGGACATCGTCCCTAACCAGCTGCAGCCCCGAACTGAGTTCGACGAAGAGGCTCTCGAGGAACTCACGCACTCCGTGAAGGAGTTCGGCGTCTTTCAGCCAATCGTGGTCCGCGAGATCTCACCGAAGCCGAAGTCGGGCGCCAGCTATGAGCTGATCATGGGTGAGCGGCGACTGCGTGCCTCCAAGCGTGCCGGCTTGGACACGATTCCAGCCATCGTGAGGTCAACTGCCGATGAGCACATGCTTCGCGATGCGCTCCTCGAGAACTTGCACCGTGCGCAACTGAACCCGCTGGAAGAGGCATCCGCCTATCAGCAGCTCCTTGCAGATTTTGGAATCACTCAGGAGCAGCTTGCGGAGCGGATCGGACGATCGCGGCCGCAGATTTCGAACACCATTCGCCTCCTCAAGCTCCCTGAACAGGTGCAGGCTCGCGTTGCTGCCGGGGTACTGTCAGCTGGCCACGCGCGAGCAATTCTGTCGCTCGACGGTGATGTGCAGGCGATGCAGTCGCTTTCCGACCGGATCGTGAATGAGGGAATGTCTGTGCGTACGGCGGAGGCTGTCGCTGGCGAGACCCCGAAGCGGAAGGCGCCAAAGGCCAGGCCAGGCGCAGTACAGGCGCAGCTTGGGGAGATCGCCGATCGCCTCGGAGACCGCTTTAACACCAGGGTTTCGGTGAAGCTTGGCGCGAAAAAGGGCCAAATCTCCATCGACTTTGCGACAATTGCCGACCTCAAGCGCATTCTGAGCGAGCTCGGAGACCCCGGGTTCAACTAGTCCAGTAGTCGGCTCGAAGCCTTCCCGCTTCGAAATGCTCCTCGGTCGGCCCCTTAGCCCGCAAAGTGAGCCCAAAGTGGGTATGGTCGAGGAGTGTGCACTCGTGGAGCGCCCGATGATGGGCCGCGTATGTTTGCTGAGCTGAGCTCCGCGCGATGGTAGCTGCAGCGTCAGGACCGACGCCAGATGATGCTCGGGCTGCCCGGATCCAGGTTCGGTCTGTGCTCACCATGACGTTCTTGGTCTTTCTCGGGCAGTTCACCCTGCATCCGGTGCTTGCTCCCCTGACACGCTCCCTTGGCATGCGGGAGTGGCAGGCGGGACTAATCGTCAGCGCATCGGCACTGATGGTGGTGCTGACGAGTCGCCTCTGGGGCCGCAAGTCACAACAGCTCGGACGCAAACCGGTGTTGGTAGGTGCGGCGCTTCTCGCATCGGTGTCCCTCTTCGCCTTCGCCGGCGTTGCGCAGCTCGGTATGGCTGGGACGATCGGGGGTCCGCTCCTGTTTGCGCTGCTCATCCTGAGCCGAGGCCCACTATTCGGCACAGCCCTTTCGGCAGTGTTCCCGACCGCCCAGGCCTTTGTTGCGGAGGTGACCGTCACCGAATCCGATCGGGTACGTGGCATGGCCGGGCTTGGCTCGGTTCAGGGGCTCGCAATGGTGGCCGGCTCGGTTGTTGGCGGGCTCCTGGCCGGGATCAGCCTCGTGACGTCACTCGCTGTGCTTCCGTTTGCGCCGCTCGCTGCGATGCTCGTTGGCCTACTCTTCCTGAAGAGCGAGCGGCCAAATGATCTCGTTGCGCGCCCGGTGCGGGTGCGCGCGACAGACCCGCGAGTGTGGCCGTTTCTCGTTGTGAGCCTCGGCGTTTTTACGGTCTTCAGTATGCTCCAGGTCACGATCGGCTTCATCATCCATGACCGCTTCGACTTTGCATCGCGGACCGTGCCGTTCGTGATCGGCGGAGCGCTGCTCGCCGCCGGAACCGGCATGCTGTTCGCGCAGGGGATTGTCGTGCCTGTGACAAGGTGGCGGCCTGCACTACTCATGCGCGTTGGCGCACTGACCGCGGCAGGCGGCTTTGCGGCGACAATTACTCCGCTGCCGATCCCGGTATTTCTCGCCGGGGTGTTTCTCGTCGGCATGGGCACGGGGCTCGCGATACCGGGCGCGCTCTCCGCACCCACCCTGCTCGTCTCTCGTGAGGAACAGGGTGGGCTTGCGGGAACGCTGAGTTCGACCAACGGAATCACCTGGATGGCGACTCCGTTGCTCGCGACAGTGCTTTACGGGCTTTCGCCCGTTCTGCCGCTTATTGTGAGCCTCGCTTTGATCCTTGGGATCGCAGTGTTCGCGATGCTCAACACACGAATTCGGTAGCGTTCGTTAGATAATGCCGGTGAGTTCGTTCTCGATCATCTGCTTCGGCATTGCGCCGATGATCTCGTGAACTTCTTTGCCGCCCTGGAATACCTTCATGGCTGGGATAGAAGTGATGCGGTACTGCGCAGCGAGGGTCGGGTTCTCGTCGACGTTGAGCTTCGCAATGAGGATCTTCCCCTCCTGCTCTTTCGCGATCTCTTCGAGAACGGGAGCGATGGCGCGGCACGGGCCGCACCAGGCAGCCCAGAAATCGACAAGAACGGGGATCTCGCTCTGGAGGACGACCTTGTCGAAAGTCTGCTCGTCAACGTTGATTGGCTCATTCATAGTGAAACTCCTTGTGGTCAGGCGGTTCGTTAGCCAGCGACAGCGGCTGGCTGGGCGGCGGCAATAGCAGCGAGGTAGCGTTCTGCGTCGAGCGCGGCGACCGTGCCCGAAGCAGCGGCGGTGACTGCCTGGCGGTAACTCGGGTCGATGACATCTCCGGCGGCGAAGATGCCGGGAACGTTGGTCACGGATGAGCGGCCCTCAACAACGATCGTGCCCTCGTCGGAGATGTCGAGGATGTCGTGCACCAGGTGGGTGCGCGGATCGTTGCCAACTGCGATGAAGAGCCCCTCGATGGGGAGGTCGCTTTCGGTGCCGTCAACGGTGTTCCGCAGGGTCAGCCGCTCCGCCGAGTCTGCGCCGTGGATCTCTGTGACCTCCGAGTTCCAAATGAACTCGATCTTCTCGTTGTCAAAGGCCCGCTGCTGCATGATCTTCGATGCCTTCAGCGAGTCACGGCGGTGGATAACGTAGACCTTCTTCGCGAACCGTGTGAGGAACGTGGCCTCCTCCATGGCGGAATCGCCACCACCAACGACGGCGATGGTCTTGTCACGGAAGAAGAAGCCGTCGCAGGTGGCGCACCAGGACACGCCGTGTCCTGAGAGGCGCTCTTCGCCCTCGACGCCGAGCTTGCGGTATGCGGATCCGGTTGCGAAGATCACGGATCGCGCTTCGTGGACGTTGCCGCTGCTGTCGGTGAGGCGCTTGATCTCGCCGGAGAAATCGACCTCGGTGATGTCGTCGTAGACGACCTCGGTGCCGAATCGCTCCGCCTGCTCCTGCATCTTCTGCATGAGATCGGGGCCCTGGATGCCCTCAGGGAATCCGGGGAAGTTCTCTACGTCAGTCGTGTTCATGAGCTCCCCGCCCATGCTTACCTGGCTCGCAAACATGAGCGGCGACAGTTCAGCTCGTGCAGCGTAAATTGCTGCGGTAAACCCAGCAGGGCCTGAGCCGATGATGATGACCTCGCGCATGATTCTCCTTATGCTTTGCCGTATGGCTGATAGGCGGTACAACCCATCCTAAAGGCGTGCTATTCCCGTGGGCTGGGTGACCTGCGGCGACGGACGCTCCGCCAAATGCCGAAGCCGAACAGGAGCGCTGCTGCCGAGGCGAGCACAGCGACAGCGACGGTTTCCACAGCGCTACTAATAGTGATCTCGAGGCGGCCTGTCGAAGCCGTGTATTCGCCGTCGACACTAGTGACGGAGAGCAGAAGCGCAGAGTCGCCGGAGGACACTCGACTCTTTGCCGGTACGAGTACGCGTTCGCTTGAATCCTCGGGCAATTGGATCTCGTGGAAGGTGCGCTCGGGCAGGCTCAACGCCGCGGATGTTGGGGATACCTCGAGATTCACAACTGCGTCGAACGGCAGCGAGTTGCGCAGCTGAATGGGGATGCGGGTTGATCCGCCAACCAGTTGGGCGCGTTTTGTCCCCACGATCCGCACGCCATCGCGCAGCTCGTTGTCTCGCTCGCCAAACTGCCGGGCAGTCGCGGCGAAGTTTGCGTCAGGCGCTGCGTGCTTCGTCGCGAACAGGGAGAGGACACGCATGCGTTGGTAACTATCAAGGTATTCGGGATTCACGAGCGCTGCGCGCGCCTCAATGACAACCGGTTCGTTCGCAATTGCGGTGCGGAGTAGCTCGGTCCGCTCTTCCTCCGGGGTAGCAGCGGTGAGTTGCGCGGCGCCTGCCTCCTGAGCAGAGTGGGCAACAGAGCGAATCCACCGCTGTGTTGTGAGTTCGCTGAGCAGCTCCTCGGGTCGCTCTGCCTCGGCGGTTGCGCCGCGATCGATGCCGAGCATGAGCCCCTTCACGCCTGAGCTGGCGGCTAACGCAAGCCGGGCGGAGGCCTGCGCTTTGCCAAGGGCACGCTCGGTCTCAGTCTCGCCGGCGAGCGCGAGTCGTACGCCAGCGTCAAGCTCGGCGTCAGTCACAAGCGCGCTGCTCTCCCCGAGCGTCGCACGTGGGCCGCCGGAGAGGGTGATGTTGTCAGAGCGCAAGACTGTGAGGTCGAGGTTGGCGCCGCGCAACAGCGCCATTGTGGACGCTCCAACCTGGCCCTCCGCTGGCCAGGCAGCGGCGAGACCGTTGGGCCATGCGGTCAGTGCATCGTCGGAAGGGGGCAGTAGCGTTTCGTCTGCTTCGGGCTGGGCATCTGAGGGCCCCGTCGCTGGTGACTCCCCCGTCTCTGTCGCCTCCGATGAGTCGGCGTCGACAGGTTCCCCGTCGCCGTTCGGCTCCTTCGGAGCGTTCGGGTTCTCGGCGCTTGGAGGTTGTGCCTCCCATGTGCCGAAACGCGTGATGAACTCAAACCCTTCCGGCTGGAGGAGATCCGTTATTCCGAGGGCGGCCTGTGCAGCGGGATCTGCGTCAGCGTACTGCAGCAGGAAGCTCGGGATCTGACCGCTTTCTAATCGATCGAGGAGCTCACGGGAGGCTTGCGGTGCCTCGGTTCCGTATGCTCGAATCGCGGTGATGATGCGCGGATCGATAGCAAGAATTGCATGTGTGCGTGCTGCGTAGTCGACGAGTGCCTCAAGGCGGGGAACCGCCTCGTTCAGCTGCGGACGGGTGGGCATTGAATGCACAACTGCTGGCAGGGTCAGCGGTACGATGCTGGTGAGATCGACCGAGTCACCGGCCTCGTCTGGACCTTCCCACACCACAGGGCTGAACGCTGACAGACTTGCGGCCGAGGCAGAATCGCTTGGCTGATAGGTCGCATACAGTGGATAGACGCCGTGCCCGGTCGACGAGAACGCCGTGATCTCGGCGACAGGAACCGTGATGGTTGCACGCTGCTGCTTTCCGCCTGCGACGGCATCGATGGGGGCCGTCGCGATGACTGTCCGAACAGGGGCGCCAGTGTCGGCGTTCGGCACTGCTTCTGAAGGGCTAGGAGCCGCGAGCTCTTCTGGCCGTGGTAGCGCGCTGCCACCGGTGAACCGTTCACCAAGGGCAAGTTCAACGGAGCCCTCGGGCAGGCTGACGTCGCCATCGTTGCGCAGCAAGACTGTGAAACTCGCCTCTGCATCCTTCTCCGTGAATACCGGTGACTCCGGGGCGACCACCAGTTCGAGGCTCGACGGGTGCTCGTCCGATGCCTGCTCTTGGCCCTCGGGAGGGGTCGTGTCCGCAGGATGTATCGACAGCGAAGCACCGCCTGTAAGGAGCGCGCTCGCTATGACGGCGGCTGCCCAAGCCCTCGGTCGCCGAAGAAGTCGCATGTGAGTAAGTGTAGAGATGTCTCAGCCCCGGTACCCTGAGTGGGTGCTTTCTCTTGCAGAATCTATGACCGCGCTCCGGCAGATCGCCGAGTCCCGCCCAGTGGCGACCCTTGCGCAGGCGTTTGCTGACGCCGGATACGAGTTCGCGCTCGTCGGTGGGCCGGTGCGTGACGCGATGCTCGGCCGCCCAGTGACTGACCTGGACTTCACGACCTCGGCACGGCCAGATGAAACCCGCGCGGTGCTTGAGACGCTCACGAAGAGCATTTGGGACGTTGGCCGCGATTTTGGCACTATTGCCGCGCAGGTGCACGGTGAGCAGGTCGAAATCACCACGTACCGCGCAGACACCTACCGCGACGACTCTCGCAAGCCCGAGGTGAGCTTTGGGGACACCATCGAGGGGGATCTCGTGCGGCGCGACTTCACCATGAACGCGCTTGCCCTCATGCTGCCCGAGCTCAAACTTGTCGATGTGTCCAACGGCGTCGAAGATTTGCTAGCGCAGCGCATCGTCACGCCTGCCTCGCCCGAGGTGTCGTTCACGGACGATCCACTCCGGATGCTGCGCGCAGCGCGATTCGTCTCCCAACTCGGATTCGACGTGGCGCCCGAGACCGAAGCGGCGATGGTGCAGTTTGCCGACCGACTCGACATTATTTCCGCGGAACGGGTGCGCGATGAGCTCACGAAGCTGCTGTTGACCAGTGACCCTGTTCCAGGGCTCCGTTTGCTCGTCGACACCGGGCTTGCTGAGCGGTTCTTGCCCGAACTCGTTGCGCTCCTCACCACGCAGGATGACCACGGACGCCATAAGGATGTATACGAGCACAGCCTCACCGTGCTCCGGCAAGCCATTGAGCTCGAACACGCGAGGCACGACGAGGCCTCAGGTGAGCCGTACGAACCTGACCTGGTGCTGCGGCTCGCGGCGCTTCTCCACGACATTGGCAAGCCCGCGACGCGGCGCTTCGAAGGTGGTGGAGTGACCTTCCACCACCACGACATCGTCGGGGCGAAACTCACGAAGAAGCGGCTCCGTGAACTCCGGTTCGACAACACGACCGTGAAGCGGGTCGCACGACTCGTGGAGCTGCACCTGAGGTTTTTTGGCTACAGCGACCAGCAATGGACGGATTCGGCGGTGCGTCGGTACGTTCGCGACGCCGGCGGTGAGCTTGAGCAGCTGCACATCCTCACCCGCGCGGACGTGACCACACGCAATCGCCGGAAGGCCGAACGGCTTGAGCACGCGTACGACGACATTGAGCGGCGGATCGGTGAGCTCGCCGAGCAGGAAGAGCTTGCGGCGGTGCGCCCTGAACTCGACGGAGCCGCGATTATGCGGTTGTTGGAGATTCCGCCCGGCCCTCTCGTCGGGCGTGCGTATGCGCACCTGCTCGAGGTGCGTCTCGACGAGGGGATCATCGGTGAGGCCGCGGCGGCGGAGCGACTGTTCGAGTGGTATCGGGAACAGACTGAGGAATTGAAAGGTTAGGGCTAGTGTGAACACAGAAATCTCGGCGTGGTTCTCGGGCGCGAAGCGCGTGATGTTCGTACACGCGCACCCTGATGACGAGACGATCACGACCGGCGGGACGCTCGCAGCACTCGCCGAGGCGGGGCTTGAACCCCTCGTCGTGACGCTCACCCGTGGTGAGCGCGGCGAGGTCGTTGACGGTCCCCTCGCGCACCTGGCTGGGACGGACGGGCTTGCGCCTCACCGCCAGGCCGAGCTTTCCGCAGCACTTGCAATGCTCGGCGTCGAACGCCACGCCTTCCTCGGGGTGCCGCCAGCGAGAGCCGAGGGACTCCCGCCGACGATTTACGAAGACTCGGGTATGGCATGGCAAGCCGACGGCCTTGCCGGTCCCGGCACGGACGCAACCGCAGACGCGCTGACCATCGTTCCCGCAGTCGAGTCGCTCAACGACCTGCTTGCTGCGGCGCACGACGCTGCCGCCGGCGCGATCGTGAGCTACGACGACGGTGGAGGCTACGGGCACCCGGATCACGTGCACGCGCATCGCATTGCACGCGCGGTGGCCCTGGCCCTGGAACTCCCATTCTGGCAAATCGTCAGCGACGAACCAGCTGAGCAGGCGGCGGAGGACTCCCCCGCAGTGCTTGAAACGCACGACGTGACGCCGTGGCTCGACCGAAAGGTTGTCGCGCTCCGCGCGTACGCAACGCAACTCACTGTCGACGGCGACGAGATCGTGCACGTCGGCGGACAGCGACAGGCTATTGGAGCTGTCGAAGCGTTCAGGTTCACGCCCGCGCCATAGCCGCCAAAATGTTCAAGTCGCCCAACGGCGATTAAGGTAGACAGTTGGGCTTGTTGCCCGCACAGAAAGAAATTGGGGTATCGATGAGTGTGAAGGTCGCCCTCGCGGGAATTGGAAACTGCGTGAGCTCGCTCGTGCAGGGTGTCGAGTATTACCGTGACGCAGCAGATGACGCGGAGGTTCCCGGTCTCATGCACGTGCGGCTCGGCGGCCACCACGTCTCGGATCTCGAGTTTGTTGCCGCGTTCGACGTCGATGTTGAAAAGGTCGGGAAGGACCTGTCGGAAGCGATCTGGGCCGGCCAGAACAACACGATCAAATTCTCCGAGGTTCCGCACATCGGCCTCGAAGTGCTTCGCGCTCCAACCTACGACGGTCTCGGCGAGTACTACCGCGACGCGGTCGTGGAGTCACCGGTAACTCCCGTCGACGTTGCGCAGGCACTGCGCGATTCGGGCGCTGAAGTGCTCGCCTGCTACCTCCCTGTCGGCAGCGAGGAGGCAGTGAAGTTCTACGCGCAGGCCGCGCTTGACGCTGGTGTCGCCTTCGTGAACGCTATCCCCGTGTTCATTGCGAGCGATCCGGAGTGGGCTGCAAAGTTCACCGAGGCGGGTCTGCCGATTGTCGGCGACGACATCAAGAGCCAGGTCGGCGCGACGATCACGCACCGCGTGCTTGCCCGACTGCTTGAAAGCCGCGGCATCGCACTCGACCACACGTACCAGTTGAACGTCGGCGGCAACATGGACTTCAAGAACATGCTCGAGCGCAGCCGGCTGCACTCCAAGAAGATCTCGAAGACCCAGGCTGTCACGTCGAACATCGTCGCAGACCTGCCGGCCGAGGACGTGCACGTCGGGCCGAGCGACCACGTGCCGTGGCTCGAAGACCGCAAATTTGCCTTTGTTCGACTTGAGGGCCGCGGCTTTGGTGATGTTCCGATGATGCTCGAGTACAAGCTTGAGGTGTGGGATTCACCCAACTCGGCCGGCACCATGATCGACGCGATCCGCACCGCCAAGGTTGCGCTCGATCGCGGGCACGGTGGCCCGGTCGAGGCAGCTTCTGCGTACTTCATGAAGTCGCCGCCGGTACAGAAGCCTGACGACGAAGCACGCGCGGAGCTCGAGGCATTCATCGCTGGCGAGTAGCCGGAGCGTTGAGCGGGCTACGTTGCGAGGCGCACGTAGACGCTCTCCAGTGACGCCGCGTGCGCACGCCAGTCGTGCGCGTGCGCATGGTGTCTCCCGGCGGCGCCAAGCGAGGCGCGTCGAGCTGGATCGCGGAGGAGATCCGCGATCCAGCTCGACCAGGCGTTCGGATCCCGGCCAGCCACATGAATCGCGCCGGCGCCCGCGGGCACTGCCTCCAGCAAACCGGTGTGCCCTGCCGCAATCACGGGAACACCGCACGATGCAGCCTCAAGTGCGGTGAGCCCGAAGGTCTCAGAGTGTGAGGGCACGAGCACGACCGCGCTCGAAGCGAGAAGCGCCGCGGCTTTCGTGCGTGATTGGGCTGGGAGGAACCGTACCCGGTCGGTCACACCGAGCTCGTGGGCAAGCGTGCGCAGGCTCGCTGCGTAGGCGGTCGCATCGGGGGTCGGCTCTCCCGCGATGACCCACTCAGTGCGCGCAAATAGCCCTGGATCAGAGATTGCGAGCGCTCCAGCGGCGCGGATCGCAAGGTCCTGTCCCTTCAATGGCTGCACGCGACCCAGCACCGTGATGCGCAACGGCTCTGCGCAATCTGGCCGCTGAGGCGCGGGGCGAAACAGCGACGTATCCACTCCGGGATGCACGACTGCGCTGCCCAGACCAGGGGTCCCTGAGAAGTCGGTGACTGCCGTGAGCTCGCTGCGGCTCCCCGCGACTACGAAGCTTGCCGAGGTCAATTCGCGTTCTGCGGAGACGCGTTCCTCGGGCTCGGGGCGGGCGCCAGGCGCGAGGAGTGCGTTCTTGTGCGCCGCAAGGGTGTGAAAGGTCATGGCGAGCTTGGGGCCACGATCGCCAAACGCACGGAGAGCTGCGAGGCCGCTCAGCCAGTAGTGGGCGTGAACGGCTTCGAAAGCTCCGAGCCCGCGCAGGCCTTCGGCGAAGGTCTCCACGACGCCGGGCAGTTCAGCCTTCGCAAGGGCAGGTGGTCCCGCAGCCAGAGCAATGAGCCGAGGTCGTCGCTCTGAGTGCTGGCCGTGCATCTCCCCCAACGGATACTCCCCAGCCGGCACGTTCACCGAGGCACGAGTCACCACCACCACGTCGTGATTGCGAGCCGCAAGCGCGGTCGCCGCCTCGGCAATGACGACGTTCATTCCGCCGGCATCGCCGGAGCCGGGAACCTCCGATGGTGAGGTGTGCATCGAAACTAAAGCGATCCGCATGGCACCACTCTAGGGCTGAGGGTGGTAGGCTACTGAGGTTGTCTGTGCGTAAAGCACTCTGCTGATCGCTCAGGCACGATGCAAAAACACCCTCCTGCCACAGAAATCCTGTGGCCGTGAAGTCCGAAGGAGGTGGGTCAGTAATGCATCCTTACGAACTCATGGTGATCCTCGATCCCGGTATCGACGAGCGCACCGTGGCTCCCAGCATGGAGAAGTTCCTCTCCGTTATTCGCAACGCGAACGGCGAGATCGAGAACATCGACATCTGGGGCAAGCGTCGTTTTGCCTACGAGATCAACAAGCAGACCGAGGGGATCTACGTCGTGGTGAACTTCACCGCTACTCCCGAGGCAACCGCTGAGCTTGATCGCCAGCTGGGCCTTTCCGAGGCTGTAATCCGCACGAAGGTGCTCCGTGCAGACGAGCTCATCGCTCAGCGCGCCGCACAGTCGAAGCGCGACGCAGCCAAGGCAGCTCGCGCTGCCGCCAAGGCGAGCGCATAGCCCATGGCCGGCGAGCCGCTGATCACTGTCGTCGGTAACCTTGTTGCCGACCCTGAGCCTCGCGTGAGCCAGGCCGGTAAGTCGTGGGTGACGTTCCGTATCGCCTCGACCCCGCGCGTGCGCGATCGTCAGTCCGGAGACTGGTCGGACGGCGAAGCGCTGTGGCTCGGCTGCCGCGCTTACGGTGAGTACGCCGATAACATCGCGGCGTCGCTCACGAAGGGCATGCGAGTTATTGTGCAGGGTCGTCTGACCCAGCGCAGCTACACCGATAACCAGGGCCAGCAGCGCACCTCTCTCGACCTTGAGGTCGAAGAGGTTGGGCCGTCGCTCCGTTTCGCCACCGCACAGGTGACGCGCGGCGCGGCACGCGGCCAGGTTGGCGGCTTTGGTGGCGGCGCTGGTGGCGGACAGCCCCAGGGCCAGTCGGGCTGGGCACAGCCACAGCAGCAGGACAACCCCTGGACCAACTCGGGCCAGCAGGGCGGTTCCGCAGCGCCGAACACCTCCTCCGACTTCGGTGGCGGTTTCGACGACGAGCAGCCCTTCTAAGACAGCAATTTTGTTCCGGGTTGCACCGGGACGCATCACGAAAAGAGACCATCATGGCAGGCAAGTCAAGCGGTGCAAGCCGCAAGCCGGCTCGCGGAAAGAACGCGAAGGCGGCAGCACCCGCGAAGAAGCAGACCGTTGGCGTCATTGATTACAAGGACGTCCAGACGCTTCGCAAGTTTATTTCAGAGCGTGGAAAGATCCGCGCCCGCCGTATTACCGGCGTATCCGTTCAGGAGCAGCGTTTGATCGCGAAGGCAGTGAAGAATGCCCGCGAGATGGCCCTCCTCCCCTACGCCGGCTCCGGCCGCTAAGGAGAGACCATCATGGCGAAAGTAATTCTCACGCACGAGGTCCGTGGCCTCGGTTCCGCAGGTGACGTAGTCGAGGTTAAGAACGGCTATGCACGTAACTTCCTCGTTCCCAAGGGGTTTGCAGTGAACTGGACCCGCGGTGGCGCGGCCCAGGTTGCGCAGCTCCAGAAGGCACGCGATGCTCGCGCACTCGCATCGGTCGAGGACGCACAGGCACTCAAGTCGACTCTCGAGTCGAACAAGATTCGTCTCCACTCGAAGGCTGGAGTCGGCGGACGCCTCTTCGGCTCGATCAAGCCGGCAGCAGTCGCTGCAGCCGTCTCGGAGGCAGGCCTCGGTGAGGTCGACAAGCGCAAGATCTCGCTGCCGTCGATCAAGACGACCGGTGAGTACCAGGCGACGATCCACCTCCACGAGGGTGTCGACGCTCAGGTAACGCTGCAGGTCATCACGCAGCGCTAAGCTCCGCAGTAACCGCTGTATAACGAGGCGGGCAGATTCCTATTGGAATCTGCCCGCCTCGTTTGCGTTGTACACGGTGCTCGGGACTGCTCGGGTGGGCCGAGTGCGAGCTCCTGCGCGGCCCGCTGCGTGGCGAATTCGTGGGTCGGCAACTCCCCCACCTCCGCACCCACCGTGCGCGACAGGCGGGCCTCCTGGGCGCCTGAACGGTGGGTAAACAGCGTGCTCGACAGCCCTCTCTCGAACGGGGTCAGTTCCGGTCCCGTTCGCCGCGACTTGTCCACACGCCCGGGGCACGAGCAACCTTCAACGTGTACTTTAAGGTTGAATAACTTTGTATCTGTGGAAACTAAAAATCCCAGGTCAAGCGGCATGTATTCGTCATTCGCGTAAATCTATCCACAAGTTATCCCCACTCATGTGGACA